>CAYQPF010000074.1:6530-24286 GCA_964419225.1 uncultured Candidatus Cloacimonadota bacterium
CCATAAATAGGGACTAGCGTCCAGCGTATGATTCAGATATTGTATTCGTGGTTCTAAAACTCTGAGACCTATAGTCATATGATGCGAACCATAAATAGGGACTAGCGTCCAGCGTATGATTCAGATATTGTATTCGTGGTTCTGAAACTCTGAGACCTATAGTCATATCTTACGAACCATAAATAGGGACATTAGGGACTTTATGGACTCTATTGACTAAATGGACGGGAAATTGACAATTGAGAATTGACAGTTGACAATTAGGGAAAGTTGTTAGTTGTTAGTTGTTAGTGAGTGGGACGGATCGGGACGTTTAATAGAACGCGGATGAAACAGGGAGATAGTTGCCACCAAAAGTAGATGTTTGGTCAGGTTGCTTTCTTTTTCAGGATAAATCCTGATATTCCATTACAACTGAAGTTGTTTACTACCTCCTACTAAAAGATCGGCGGTCCCTATGGAACGCCTGATTCATCAAGTAGGTGGCAACCATTTTTAATGGTTAAGGATAAACAGGATTTATCCTGGAAAAAGGGATTAATGAAAGCGTGAGAAAATGTAGATTATGATGTTCTTTTTTGATAAAAATAAGCTATAATAATAAAAAATATAAAATTATAATGGTGAGTAAATAAAAGATTACATGAGACGTTACTTTTCTACTTCGTGAGCTAAAGGGAAGCTAAAGGGAAGCTAAAGAGAAGCTAGTAAGAAAAAACAAATCAAAAAATGAGAATAATTACGGGTTTTGGAACAGAATTTTTAAATGGATTTGCTAAAAAAGATAAGGATATTTACGAAATGTTATTATGGAAAAATCTGCATTATAACAATATTTAACTTTTGGTAAAAAGTATTTGACACTAAACCCCAAAAAGTAGAATAATTTTATATTAATTAGAAGGAAATTGAATTAACCCTATTTATTTATTGTTATTTTAGTGCCACATGAAGAATATTGTTATAATAAACAATTGACGATATACCAAAAAAATCTTAAGTTGTTTTCTTGATGGAGGAAAAATGATAATGAGAAAGCCTGACAGACTATTACCCCCCCCCCCATATTATATATACATATAAATGAAAATAATCATTATTTCAGTGGTTTCATGTAACTTCTCTAATATTTGTACAATTCAAATATTAAATAAATGGAGGAAACATGAAAAAAACGCTCACTTTAATTTTATTAATACTGAATATGACACTGGCGATATTGGCTCAAACGCACGCTGAATTGTTTAAGGAAACTGAGGGGCAAACCTGGACTAAAACTCTTATGAACATAGAAGCTCCAGAAGGAAATTATCAAGCACTTCCAGCTTCCAACAGATGGTTAGTGAAAGTTTACAAAACCACTGACAATATTGTTAATCCCCTGAATACCAATAAACTGACCACCAGTGATGACATAGAATGTAATAATGCTACACCATTGCTCTACATATCTACTACGACAAATATTATGAGTCAGGCTGTTACCATCTTTTATGATACTGATGTAAATGACTTAGTAACTACCGGAGATAAGTATTATTTGAGAATATTCAACGCTACAACTAAAGCTGTTTCAACAAAATATATTGAATTTTCCAATGCAAATATCAAAGTTGCTGCTGATGCTGGTACTGTTACTTGGACTACCTCTCCCTGGAATCCAGCTGGTTGGATATCTTATACCAAACCAGTAGTTACACCTGTAAATTTTTCTCCAAGTACAACGGTGGATTATTGCTATCGCACATATAAATGGGATGTTCAAACTGCTAATGTATATACTTCTTATAAGCTTTATGAAGCAGAGGGGAGTTCTGTATCGGCCGTTAATCTGATTACTCCGGCAAATGAAGTAGATACATTTGATTCTGATGATTTTAATAACTTCAATACCCGGACTCATTTTGAAAAAGATGTTACCAAACCTCGTCATTTGAATACTTACTATTCTTGGACTATTGTCGGGTATATAGGCACTCAGGCATTTATTGCAAATAATCAGACGATATTGACATATCAGACAGAGAGTATTTCTTTTGCTCGAGCTTCTCGGACAGGGAATTTTGAATTAACCAGCAACAGGGATATTGAAACAGATTTTGACGATCCTCCTTGGGGATATGGTTTTTCAGATTTACCACAAATGAGAATTATTGAAATACCTACATCAATTAGCGTCGGTACAAAAATTAAGATTGGAGCTTTGAATTATTATGCCTATGATCCGGACAATTTTCCCAAACCATTTGGTAATCCACTTTGGTTTGGAACAGGGTACAAATTGGAGCATATGTATCCGAGTAATCATATTTTAGATGGATACATAAGTTTAAAATATCCAGCGAATGCACCAGCACCTGTAGAAATGTGGTGGAGTTGCACTACGGAAAATAATACCGAAAAACCCTGGGTGGAGCTTGGTTACACCACTTCGGATAATAATATTCATTTTTCATTACCAACGGGACATAATACCTATTCAGGTTCAAATGTAAAAGAATACTATTTTGTGATAAAATATTATAATACAATACCTACTCCTGTTGAGTTAACTACTTTTACGGCTTTGTTTCAGGCTGATTTTAAAGTTAATGTAAACTGGACAACAGAGAGTGAATCATCAGTATTGGGATTCAATATTTACAGAGGTTTTAATAATACATTCTCTGAAGCAGATAAAGTTAATACAGAGATAGTACAAGCTACTAATACAACCTTAACGCATAATTACGAGTTCCAGGATATGACAATACTACCCCAAACTACATATTATTATTGGCTGGAGTCTGTCGATTATGACGGAACTTCTCAGAATTATGGGCCTTTGGAAGTGAAAACGGGAGAAGTACCTATTCCGGATGTAAACAGAACCTGGCTGGGAAATGCCGGGCCAAATCCCTTCCTGGCAGGGACAACGACCACTATACCTTTTGGAGTGAAAAAAGGAAAAACCGGGACACTCAGTATCTTTAATATCAAGGGGCAAATAGTAAAGTCGATTACAGTTGGTACTAATATTGAGCAAAAAATCAGTTGGAACGGCAAAGATACCAAAGGAAAGATCTGTCCTAACGGAGTATATTTCTACAGTCTGAAGGCCGGAAAAGATGTAATAACAAAGAAAGTACTTTTATTAAACTAAGGAGAAATAAATGAGAAACAGAATACTAATATTCTTTATAGTGTTATTTGCATTCACTTTATTGAGTGCAAAAACCAAGGTTTACGATATGGATAAGATATTACCCAAAAAACTTATTGTTAACGAGTTACCTGCAGATTATCCGAAAGAATTGGATGAACTGTTCCAATTTTGTTATGATGTTTTACAAGAAGTAAATAGCGTGAAGATAGAGAATAACCCTTCATCTCCCAATAATAGTGCTGAGTATGATAAAAGATGGGAAATTCTTAATGATCTTTTTAATGATTTATCAAGTAAGAAGAAAAAGAAACTACGTTACCTTAATCTTTTGGCCAATAATACAATAGCATTATATTATAGAGAGTATCGTATGATTAATGATCTAGCACCCTATATTAAAAATGAAGACAAAATAAATTTGTCAATACTACCAGATAGTACTTTTAAGAATTGGAAACAATACGTTGACTTAGGCTCAATCCTAAATGCAATTGAAAATTATGAATTTAAGCAAAATCCTGAGTTTGCTTTAACAAACAATGGGTTTTGGTTAAGGCTAGAGATTATTAGTAATGAAATGGTTACTGTACATGGAGAAACTACTACATATTTGCAATTATGTCGAGCCAAAATTGTTGATAAATTTGTAGGTGAAAAGAAAACAGATGAAATAATTATTGCATATTCATCTCCCGAGTTTAATGGTAATAGTAATTATCCAGCAAATAACAATTCCATTATAAAATTAGAAAACGGTAAAGAGTATTTAGTTAAAGGATACATAACATTCATTCCAAATGTGTCTTATGATAAAGTAAAGTTTGAAAACATGCTCCTTGATTTAACCTATTCAAATTGTACTGGTTGGCCAGATATTTACGAAATAACCAATGAAACTATCAAATGTCGTACTTTCTCAAATACTCCTGATTTTGCTTCAATTGATCCCATGAATTATTACAAATATAAGGATTATTTTCTGTCTGGTAATAAAGCTGAAATTAGTTATCAGGAAGCTAAAACTAATGTTTTAAAAGTTATTAATCGTTATAAATAGGGTGGTATAATATGAAGAATATAATTCTATTAACAATAATACTGATTTTGCCAATTCTGGTTTTGTCAGCCTACCCTTCATCTATTAATTCATACATAAAAACATGGAATGGGACAATCCCGCATAGAGCTGCTGATCCTGAAGATTATCAACAACCCTGGTTAGAGTTTTCAGCAACAATAAATGTAGCGAATACGGATCCTTTTTTCGGTACTCCTGATATTGGTTATGGAACAGGAATAATGAGATGTCACATTGCGAGAACAGATTTTGGCACGAATTCCTGGCAGAATGGAACTGAAATTGATATCCGCTACAAATATAATGGAGCCGGAGGAGATGCCCAAGTTGGCTCTTGTAGCATCCCAATACCCAATAGTAGTGGTGATTATGATATTAATTCTTCTTCAAATCCTGATCCTCTCCAAAGTACAGGGTATTATTATTATTATAAAGTAGTAAAAACCGGTAATGTTTATAATGTTAATAATGTTGCCAGCACGAGTACGGAAGGGGTAACTTTTGCTAAATGGGATACAGGAGATGTAAATACTGTTCCAAGACCGATTATAATCGGTGATTTTGACAATGGTATTGGACACTCAGAACTTGTATCTACCATGACTAACAGTGAGATCTATCAGCAATTGTACAATGGATTTGGTTGTTGGGCTTTCCTTGCTGCAGAACATGATATTTCCTTAGTTTTTAATCTTCCTAATTCTAATGCCGGCAAAATATCTGTACGAGATCAAAACAATAATCGGGAAATCTGGTGTGTACCCGTTAGATTTAGTTCAAATGAACAAGATTTTGGTGCCACATATAATGATCAAAGCACTACCGCTGGTATTGCGAAATTAAGATTTATAGTACAAGAAGCAAACGGAGTAGTAACAAATACCAAGATTGATTATACACAGGCGTGTATTAATGCTAATGCTAATACGGTTATTGGAAAAGATGTAACAGAAATATTATTGAACATATCTCAACCATTCCGTGATCATAATACCTGGACAGCAAGTAATACAAATACATCAGCAAACGGGAAACATAATTGGAATCTTGGTTTTTATTTTGCCCATGAATTAGGACATATATTGGGAATAGGGCATGTATATTCTTTACCAGAATTCCAGAATTATTTAATGTATTCAACATATAGAACAGGAACCAATGCATCTTATCTCACCTCAATGACAACCTATGATGATAATTCATTTCTTAAATTATATTGTGGAGGCTGTGAGCCAAATGAAGATGATGTTCTTATAAACTCGGAAGTATCATCAATTTCCGGCAATTATCCCAATCCTTTCAACCCGGAAACGACGATAAAATATAATCTCATTGGTAAAATACAGACTCCTCAGATTGAGATATATAATATCAAAGGGCAATTAGTTAAATCTTTGGACTTACCCGGAAAGCCTGGTTTGAATACGATAGTGTGGAACGGGAAATCAGATGCTGGGAAGAAAGCATCCAGCGGAGTATATTTTTACAGGTTGATAAATGAGAATAAGACAGTGGCGACGAAGAAAATGCTACTTTTGAAGTAGTTGTTAGTTGTTAATTGTTAGTTGTTAGTTAGGAGAGGAAATGACTGGCTTTAATTTGTATAAAGCTATTTTTAATAAACAAGTTAGAGGTATCTGACAAAACATATGGAGAGAAAAATATGAGAATAAATATGAAGTATATAGTATTAATAAGCTGTTTGATATGGACAGCGATAGTAAATTTGCAGGCACAGGGATTGGTTGTAGAAGATATGATCATCATAACCAAGAGTGAGTTTGCTACGGCATTTCAGAGTTTTGCTGAACTTAAAAAGAAAGAAGGAATCAAGACAACAGTAGTAACGACAGTAGTCACAGGGAATACTCCGGAACAGATCAGGAGTTATCTGGCTGCAGCGAAGCAGAGTAATCCAGATTTAAAATATGTACTAATAGGCGGAGACTATAATGCTGTTCCTGCCTATATGATGAGTCCAACAGAGGATTATGACATGTATCATCCTTCAGGACATCGTTTTCCAACAGATTTTTATTATAGCAATGTGTTAACAACGTGGAATTCGATCTTGAACGGAATGAATATGAACCAGGATTTATACGTAGGCAGAGTTCCGGCAGCAACCTTGACACAGGTGCAGAATTTTATAACGAAGTATGTGAATTATAGATATCATACAAGTTCAAATTACCTGAAAACATACAAATTGATAGCAAATAATTGTAACAGAACTGAAACTGCAACATATGAAGATCAGTGGATTACCAGTCTTGCATCCCATATTCACAGTGCTGTTGTTGATACATCTATTGTACGAATGAGCGAAATAAGTATTCCAGCCGGAGTTTCAATAGGAAATATGCTCAATGCCGGGAATTACAGTTTTCTATATATGAGGTCACATGGTTTGGATGGAGATGTAATGGGATGTTATACCCAACATTGTCATTATCCGCCTTGGGGACCTGACCCGGCACCTCTCGATCAAAGTGCCCAGAATTTAACAACTGACTACAACAAAGCTGTGAATGGGTACAATGGAGTAAGTGAAGCTTATTTTGAATATTTACCGGATTTTTTGACAAATACTCAGGCAAATCCTTATATTGCCTGGTTTGGGTCTTGTGACGGGAGTTTATTTGCAGTAAAAGATCCTGCTAATCCGGATAATAATATTGCACAGAATTGTATCAGTTCGGAAATGATAAATAATAATGACGGGGCCGTGGCAGTATATTCTTCTGCCTGGCTTGAACCTTCTTATAATACTATTCCCAATGTGAACAGAAAGTTTTTTGATGCAATATTTGATGAGCGAAAAAACAAAATGGGAAAATTGCTGGAACGGGCTTGGTCTGTATATGACATCAATAATTGGACTTTTCCAGGCAAATGTTTGTTCGCCAGCTATATCTATTTTGGAGATCCGAGTATGGATATGTGGACAGGTGCACAAAAGACTTTTACCGTAACCCGGACAAATGTGTTGGGAAGTTATGTAAAGTTTTTAGTGAGAACACCATTGGGAGACGGAGTTTATGAACCTGTTCCGAGTGCATTGTGTACATTCTACAGTCCTGATGGCAGTTCTTATCTCAGGGGTTTTACAGACGAGAATGGAGAGATTATTTACAATGTTAAAGGTATAACTGACGGCTGGGTATTTGGAGTAATCAACCGGAATTTCCTGCCATATAATGACAGCAGGATGATAGCATCTGTAACAGCACCAAAGACTCCATTGAACTTGTCTATCACGAGTCAAAATAACTCTATTTTGTTGAGTTGGAGTCCGGTGATGCAGAATGTAAATAATCAGCCGATAAGCATTACGGGGTATAATATTTTCGAGGGGAATTCGCCTGATTTTATTGCTGACGCAAGCCACTTAATAGGTGCAACCACTGGCACCACATTTACTTATAGTAGTCCGCCTTCTGATGTTGGGGTGAAGTTCATTAAGGTCAAGGCAGTGATAGCACAGTAGGCAGGGGGCAGTAGTCAGTGGGCAGGGGGCAGCAGGCAGGGAAGAAAGGAGAATAACTCACCCCCGGCCCCTCTCTTGCGAAGAGAGGGGAGGTTAGAGAAGTGGGCAGTAGGCAGTGGGCAGTGCGTAAACAACTCATCCTCTGATCCTTCCCTTGCAAAGGGAAGGAGGCACTGAATCCAAGTGCTTTGAGAAAAGAGCCTGTCATTGGGCAGTAGTCAGGGGAGAAGGGATTGAGCATTAAGGATTGAGTGGAATGGATAGGGAGAGAAAAGTGTTTGTTGTTGAAAAAAACACACTAAGAGAACACTGACGATCATGGACTTACACGGACTAACACTGACGTGGAGAAGAGATCAGAAGGTGATGTTGTAAGTGGAATTTCATGGAAGGGGATTAGTACGCTTAATAGAACGCGGATAACGCGGATTTGACAGATAGGTACGGATTGGGAGAGGATTATTTTTTGAGTAAAGGGACAATAGGGACTCTATGGACTAAATAGACTCTATGGACAAGAGAAGTTGAGAGTTTATAGCGGATAGTACTTAGAGATAGAATTCTGGTTTTCGGTCGGAGATGAGGTTGTTAAAGAAATTTAGTTGTTTATCTTCGGCAAATTCAGGATCAATTTCGATAACGTGGATCTCTTCAAGATCTTCTGTGTATCTGAGGAGGATATTACCTGTCTGATCGACAATCTGGCTTTTACCTGTGAAGAATAAGCTATGTTCTCCGTTGATTTCCTCACCGATCCTGTTGGCAGTTACACAGAAAACTCTATTTTCGAGAGCCCTGACAGGCATGGAGTTTTGGCACCAGGGCAGGACAAGGTTGGCTGAATGACAGATGATCTGAGCCCCTTTGAGCATTAAAGTACGGGCAGATTCCGGAAAGATCCAGTCAAAACAAATCATCAAGCCGATTTTAACATTTTTTTTTGCAGTAAAGACATTGAATCCTGTATCACCGGGAGAAAACCATTCTTTTTCCCTAAAGAATAAATGAGTTTTACGGTACACATGGCAGGATTTATCAGGATTGATCAACATGGAAGAATTGAAGATTTGCGTGCCGGACAGTTCCGGGAAACCAATAACAATACTCATATTTTTCCGGGAAGCAATTTCAGAGAGTAACTGGTAAGTATAGCCGTCAGACGTTTCGGCAACACTTTGCACTTCTTCCAGATTGTCAAAAACATAGCCAGAGGTGGCAAGTTCGGGCAGGACGACCAAATCTGCCTCGACAGGTTCCAGCATAGAGCTGATCTTAGCGAGATTTGCTTTGACGTCGAGGAGAATGGGTTGGAATTGGAGGATGGCTACTCTAAGCATTTAGGCTCCAGTCGTCAGTCGTCGGTCGTCAGTGGAGATAGGTTTTGAGAGAAATAACTCACCCCCGACTCCTCTCTTGCAAAGCGAGGGGAGTGGAAGATTAGGCGTTTGGCGACAGTTGTCAGAAGCCAGGGGAATAGAGATAATGGAGAGAGAAAGGCAGACTTGGGAGTCTGCCCCTACATTATTAATAAATGCATTTTGCATATGGATATTATTGGATGATAGTACCGGTTTTGCCGGCGAAAGCATCGACGATTTTTTCGATGGAAGTGATGAGAACTTTTTTACCGCCTTTTTCGATGAAGCTGATTGCGGCCAGGATCTTGGGGCCCATACTTCCTTTGGGGAATTGGCCTTCGGCATGATATTTTTTGGCATCTTCAATAGAGAGAGTATCGAGTTCTTTTTGATCAGGTTTACCGTAGTTGATGGCTACTTTATCGACACCGGTTAAGATGACGAGTAGGTCTGCATCGATCTTACTTGCTAACAGAGCTGATGCAAAATCCTTATCGATAACAGCGTCAACGCCTTCGAAGGTGCCGTTATCTTCAATACAAATCGGGATTCCACCACCGCCGCAGGCGATAACAATTTTGCCTTCTTCGACCTGTTCTTTGATGGTATCTGCTGGAATGATATCGAGAGGAATAGGGGAAGCGACAACCTGACGGTAGCCACGGCCTGCATCTTCTACGATGGTCCACTTGTATTCATTTCTGAGATATTCAGCCTGTTCAGCAGTATAGAAGGGGCCGACAGGTTTGGTGGGGTTGAGCATACTGGGGTCGTTTTTATCGACGACAACCTGGGAGAGAATGCTTAAGACAGATTTATTGATTCCACTGGTATGTAATTTATTTTGTAAACTTTGTTCGATCATATAGCCCATTGTTCCTTCGGTAGCTGCGTTTAAAACACCTAAAGGAAGAGGAGCGATATTTTTATCCATACCTGCTAATTGTTGGATAAGCAGATTACCGACTTGTGGGCCGTTTCCATGGGTAATAGCTAATTGATAGCCTTGTCTGATCAATTCAACGATACCACCTAAAGAATCTCTGGTATTGGCGAATTGTTCAGCAATAGTGCCTTTTTGTCCGGCTTGGATAATGGCGTTTCCACCTAAAGCTAAGACAGCTTTTTTATTCATTAATCCTCCTGTGTGGGAAAAATATAAGGAGACTTACTTTCGTAAATCTCCTTATAAGCACACTATCTGTAATTTATTTTAGATATTTTTTAAAACATCAGCAATAGTAGGTCTGCCGATTTCTTGTAATTCATAGCTTACTTTTGCATGAGGCTTGTGAATTTTGATGATTCTGGTGAGGTCGATAGGAGTAGCGATAACTACAGCATCGCAATCAACAGCGTTGATAGTATCTTCAAGATCCTGAATTTGTTGGTCGCCGTAACCCATAGCAGGTAAGAGGATACCGATTTCAGGATATTTTTCGAATGTATCAGCAATAGTGCCAACAGCCCATTCGCGAGGATCAACCAATTCTGCACAGCTGAATTTTTCAGCAGCAACAACGCCTGCACCGTAAGTCATTTCACCATGAGTTAAGGTTGGGCCGTCTTCAACTACGAGAACTCTCATTCCGGTAATTAATTCAGGTTTGTCAACGAAGATAGGTGAAGCACCGTCGATGATGATAGCTGAAGGATTGATAGATCTAACGTTTTCACGAACTTCCTGGATATCAGCTAAGTCAGCGGAATCAATTTTGTTGATTACGATAACGTCAGCCATATGGATGTTTGTTTCGCCAGGATGGTAAGTTAATTCATGACCGGCTCTGTGAGGATCAACAACAACAATTTTAATTTCGTTATCGGAAGTATAGAAAGGAATGTCGTTATTTCCGCCGTCCCAAATGATAACATCGGCTTCTTTTTCAGCTTCGCGAACGATAGCTTCATAATCAACGCCAGCATAAATCACACTGCCCATAGCGATATGTGGTTCGTACTCTTCCATTTCTTCGATAGTACATTTATGTGTAACTAAATCTTCTAAAGTAGCAAATCTTTGAACTTTTTGAGCAACTAAGTCACCGTAAGGCATGGGGTGTCTGATGGAGACAACTTTTTTGCCTTGAGCCTGAAGAGCTCTGATCACGGCTCTGGTAGTTTGGCTTTTGCCACAACCGGTTCTGACAGCACAAACAGTTACTAAAGGTTTGGTTGTCTTAACTCTGGTCTGGTTAGCACCCATAAGCATGAAATCAGCACCGTGAGCATTAACTAAAGATGCATTGTGCATAACTCTTTCATGAGTAACATCACTGTACGCGAAGATAACTAAATCAGCATTGAGGCTATGGATTTTATCAACTAATTCTTCTTCAGCAAAGATGGGAATACCTTCAGGATATAATTTGCCAGCTAATTCAGCCGGGTATTTTCTTCCATCAATATCAGGAATCTGAGTAGCAGTAAAGGCAACAATATCATACGAATCGTTGTCTCTGAAATAAACGTTGAAATTGTGGAAATCTCTTCCCGCAGCACCCATGATAATGACTCTTCTTTTCATGTGGAACTCCTTCTTATTTTTTACTTTAACTCTAATTTTTAAAAACAGGTTAAAAAGTCAAGGACTTTATTGATTGAAGAGGGTAAGAGAAAAAACAGATTGACAAATATGAAGATATTTTCTAAAGTATTAAAAAGGAGATAATAATAAAATGAGAAGACAAAAAATGCAAAAACTATTTATTTTGATTATAATATTAATTAGCAGTTTGTTCTGTGTTTCCTGCAAGGATTTATCATCTTCAGAAGAGATTAGTGAAGACAGGATAATGACAATACTAGAGGAATTTCCCCAGAAGTTTAATGATTATAAATTTGAAGAAATTTTAGCTAATTTTTCAGATGATTATCTACATAACGGGCTTTACAAAAACAGGGTTATGTATCATTGGCAGGAGAGGAGGAGTCTTTATGATTCAATGACAATAACTGATTTGTCTGTAGTTTTGGATGGTAATAAAGCAACTGCCAGTTTCAAGATGAAATTTGCAAATAATACTACATTTGATCTCTATAATGAACCCGAAGATTTGGGAGAGATTTCCTATTTTGTGAATGAGAACGGAGAATGGAAAATAATAGGAAATCAGTTAATAACAGATGAAATAACCGGGTATAATCTGCATGTAAATTCTAATCCTCCCGGAGCATACATTTATTTGAATGATTTGCCTTTGTTTCAGGTTACACAAGCAACATTATACTCTATTCCGGCAGGGCAATATAAGTTGAGATTATATAAGTATGGATATAATGAATGGGAGACGACAGTAACAATACCTGACACAGTGTATATTAATAAGCAGTTGAGTCAGCCGACATATCCTAAACCTGAGTTTCAGATAATAGCACCGGTGAATAATTATCATTTCAACACGAGCATAATTAATTTGACGGCAACTTTGAGGAATACTAACAGTGCAGGACAGACTGTAAATTTTGACGGAACCAGTTACATAATCAATGTAAACTCGAAAGAGACAAAGGCAGTATTTTTAACAGAAACTATCAATCAGACGATAAATTTGAACAAGGGTGCTAATACCATAATATTAAGGGCGACGAATGCTTCAGGGAATACGGGTTGGAGTGAAAGAATAATTGTATATGGAGATTACGAATGAATTACAGAGCAGTATTTGATATAGGTGGTTCCTTTATCAAGTTTGGTGCAGGCAATACTAAGAAGGGTCTGGTTTACAGTTCACGTGAAATGATCAGTAAGGGATCTAGAATTGATTTGTATGGGCAGCTGGAAGATCTGGTGAATGAACTAATGCAAAGGTATCATGTAAACGAAATAGTCATTTCCACACCAGGGAATGTAAACACAAAAACAGGTGAGATATTAGGAAGCTGTCCAAATATTACTAATTGGAAGGGAGCGAATCCAAAACAGTATTTAATGGAACAATTTGGACTACCGGTTTATATTGATAATGATGCCAATTTAATGGCATATGGAGAGTATATTCATACCGGTGAGAAAATAGATGTACTGGGTGTAACAATAGGTACGGGTATAGGAAGTGGATTTATATGTAACGGTCATATTTTTCGGGGACAGTCATACTCAGGAATGGAGATGGGTCATACGCAGGTAATGCCTGAGGGCAGATACTGTAAATGTCACAAGCATGGATGTGTGGAGGCATATTGTTCAGCAGAGTCAATATTGGCACAAGTGCAGGAGTCTCATCCAGAATTTTCAGGTTTTACAATTGCAGAAATTCTGGACATGGCAAAAAGTAATACAGACATATTCAAAATAGTTTACAATGCGTGGGATATGTTGGCAATAGGATTAGCGAATACTTCTACACTATTGAATCCAAATTTAATAGTAATAGGAGGAGGAGTGTCGGAAATCGAATCTTTTGATATTAATTATATCAGGGAGAGGGTTTTTAGTTATCTTTTACCGGAACATCGAAAGGGATTGCGGATAAGTTTAGCGAAATTGGGGAATAGGGCAGCTTTATGGGGAAGTTTGCACATAATGGAATAAAAATTGCTTTAATTACTAGTTAAATAAAAAAGAATTTTTTGTAAAATATAAGGAGGAGAAAATGAAGTTAGTTAAGATTATTCTTACATTAGTGATGCTGATAGGAATAGCAGGGATGATTTATGCCGCAGGGCAGGTTGATTTCACATTCAGCCAAAATCCTGTTGATGTGAGCACCATAATTACGGTAACCAGTACTGCTACATTTCATGGTTCTTTAATGATCACAGACAGGACAGGCAAGGTTTTAAAGAGAATTTATTCCGGTAAATTTGATGGACCTGTAACGTCAATTGAGTGTGACAGATATGATGATCGTGGTATATTATTACCAGCGGGTGAGTATATATGTGAACTAAGATATGATTCCAAGTTTACTTCAGTTAAAAAATTTATACTCATGAAGTAAACAGGAAATATTATGAAAAAATACCTGTTTTTACTATTTTCAATAGTACCATTTTTATTAAATGGTACTATTTTTTTAACCTACGAATTTCAAAGCCCAGAGATGACAAAAGTTAACGGATATGATAAAATATCATTTTCCGGTACAGAGCAAGCAGGAAAAGTTAGTGAGCCTGGTTTGCCATATTTTCCAATAAAAGTAGTATTACCACCGAATACAGTAATTTCTGATATTCAGGTGATACGGGAAGGGAAGGTAGTTTTAAACGGAGCATATTCACTTTATCCGAAACAACCTGCGATTCCATTATCAAAGATTGGATCAGTGCCTTTTACCGAGGGATCACGAGAAGTTTATAATCAAAATGCAGTCTATCCTGTGAATCCTTTATACAGTCAGACAACGCAGTATTACAGAGGATATGCATTAGGATTTGCGACGTTCACGCCCGTGGAATTCAATCCATTCAAGAAAGAATTAGCATATTACAGCAGGATAAAAATTCAAATTGAGACTACAGACAGAATGCATGCAAATCCCGAGTTTTTAAAAAATGATGTGGCAACTTTGTCATATTTAAATAAGGATTTTGCCAATTCAGCAGAACTCAACCATTATAATGTTTCACAAACCAGGAACAATGATTTGGATTATTTGCTGATAACTGCAGAAAGCAAAATGGGGATATTTTCACAGTTAACCTATATATATGGGAAAAAGGGATTATCAACAGAGATAGTCAGTATGGAGAGTATCGTGGCGAACAATACCGGAGCAGATGATCAGGAGAAATTAAGAAATTATCTGATTAGCCGTTATGTTCAGAATAATGTTAAATTTGTTTTATTGGCAGGAGATACCAACGTAATACCACATCGTGGATTTTATGTTGAAATGGGAGAATACACAGATAATGACATCCCATCAGATCTTTATTACAATTGTCTTGACGGAAATTGGAACACAGATGATGATTCTCATTGGGGAGAGGCAAGTGAAGCTGATTTGGCACCTGAATTTGCGATAGGCAGGTTTTGTTATAACAACGATACAGAAATCAACAATTTTATTAACAAAGTAAACAAATACACATTTTCTCCCGTAGTTGAAGAGTTAAAGACAGACTTGTTGGTTGGAGAGTATTTATGGCCCAATACTTATGGTGGGACATATATGGAAGAGATGGTTGGCGGATCCAGTATGCATGGATATACGACGATTGGAGTCCCTCTCAGTTGGAATTTTGACAGGTTAAATGATACAGAAAATTTTGAATGGCAGTCTTCTAATCTGTTTCCCAAATTGAATTTAGGGCCGAACCTGATCAATCATTTAGGTCACAGTAATACAACATATTGTTTAAAGATAGAGAATTCACAGGTCACAACCACAAATATCACAAATAACGGGATAAATCATAATTTTTCCAACTTTTATTCTCAGGGGTGTTATGCTGGTTCATTTGATAACAGGACGACAGATTTAGGTTATACATCAGATTGTATAGCAGAGAAGTTTACAGCGCTGTCCACCGGTTTCGTGAATATGGTTGGCAATTCCAGATATGGCTGGGGCTCGCAAGGTTCGACAGACGGTCCTTCCCAGTATGGACACAGGCAGTTTATTGATGCCATTTTTGGAGAGAATATCACAACCATAGGATATGCCTTAGTTGATTCCAAGATTGATAATATACCGTTTATAACTGATCCTGTAATGTATTGGTGTACATATGAGACCAATCTTATAGGCGATCCGGCTTTGGATATTTGGACAGATACACCGCAACCGATAACAGTTACCTACAATGCTGATTTTATAGTTGGCACTGAAACTATTAATTTGACAGCAAATGTAACAGATGCACCGGTCTCTGTTGAAGGGCCTGATGGGATAATAGGAACGGGCAAGACAAGTTTGTTTGGTATAGCAGAGATAACACTTTCCCAACCGATTCTGGAAGGTCAGAATTATATAGTTCATATCAGCAAACACAATTATGAAGTATTATCAGATACTGTTGCATCAACTTATAGCACACAACCTTATATTTTCTGTAACAATACAATTTTAACAGAAGACGGTCCTTATGTTGATGATTTATTTCAATCAGGGGATTCGATATTAGTAGCATTAACAATAAAAAATGTTGGTATGCAGGCTAATACTTCACCAATTACAGTTTCATTAGAATCGGAGAGTGCATATTTTACATTTTCTAACAATAACCAAACTATAGAATTACTCAACCCGCAGTCTGAAGTAACGTTACCACAGCCGATAGTAATATGTCTTAATCCTGGTGTCCAAGACAACAGTATTTTGACATATAGGGTAAAAATGCAGTCTGGTACCAGTGAGTTTTTCAACACAAAACAGTTATTGGTTCATGCACCTGCATACGAACTAATTTCCTTTTCACTTGAGAATGAAACATCTTCAAATTATATTCTTGATCCAGGTGAGACAGCAAATTTAAATATAACTGTAAAGAACATTGGTTCTGGCAATGCTTATGCTTCACTTGTGGATTTTTGTAGTGATGATGCTTCAATAACAGTAACAAATCCAAACGGATTGGTAAATATCCCCAGTCAGCAGACTATAAGTATGACAAGTCCGCTGACAATACAAACTTCAACAAGTACAGAAGCAGGAACCAAGCTTTTATTTTTAACAATGTTTGATCAAGCAGGATCTTTATTTGAGCATACTTTACCGATATCAGTTGGCCAGAATGCTTTTAATTTTGAGAATATTCTGCAAGGTGATTTATTTAGTCATACAGCATTATCTGGTGATTATGGAGACGAATGGCATGTTTCCAACAACAGGAATTCGACAGAGTACGGAACCACCAGTTTTAAATGTGGGGGAGAAGGCAGCATAGGATATAGTAACAGATTATATTGTGCATTGGAGACACCACAGTTTAATTTAGCAGCAGGATCACATCTGAAATTTAAGCATTTTCTGAAAGCTGAAATAGATACAGAAGATACAGCTTATGATGGGGGATTTGTTGAGTTGGATTTAAATAATGATGGGTTTTTCCCAATTTTACCAACCAATGGGTATCCCTATACCCTTAGTGTAAATACTAACACACCTGAGACCGGTTTTAATTATTTGTACTCCGGGGATATAAACTGGGAACAGGCTGATTTTGATTTATCAGCATTTTCCGGGAATGCTAAATTGAGATTTGTATTTTTGAGTGATGGCGGAGTAACAGCAGAAGGCTGGTACATTGATGATATTGAAATTACCAATTATGTTGGAGTTGAAGACCAGGTTCAGATTGCACACACCGCATTATTCCAAAATTCACCAAATCCATTTAATCCGAGTACAACGATTAGTTTTCAAATTCCTTCAATTCAGTCAGTTAAATTGGAGATATATAATGTCAGAGGTCAAAGAGTTAAATCTTTGGTAAATGAGAAATTGTCCAAAGGTTATCATAGTTTTATCTGGAATGGTAAAAATGATATGGGAAAATCTGTTTCCTCAGGAATATATTTCTACAGATTGACTACAGATACACATCATCAAGTAAAAAAGATGATGATGCTCAAATAGGGACTAGCGTCCAGCATATTTTACAGGTATCATACTAGAGGAGATTGATATTCTGTCTCCTCTAGTCATATGATACGAGGTTAAAATAGTCACTAGCGTCCAGCATATTTTACAGGTATCATACTAGAGGGGCTTGATAATCTTGTCTCCTCTAGTTATT
>CAYQPF010000075.1:0-24028 GCA_964419225.1 uncultured Candidatus Cloacimonadota bacterium
CTGTAAAATGGAATCAGATCAGCAAAGCCAAAGTAATCGTCGAAGCAGATATGCCAGGCTTCATGATAGATGCTTCGCAAGGAACACATTTTTTTCACAATCTCATAGCTATGAATGTAGGCTACCTAACTGTCAGTTGTAATTCAGAAAACGATCAAATGAATTGGGACTGGCTTAAATCACAGGAAGTAGTCCGTAAAATGAAATATTTTGTCCATGTTCGAACAGCCAAACCACTGCAAGTAGTCATGGATGGTAAAAAGGGAATAGCACATATAGAAAAATGATTAACTAATTCATTTTACCTTAAATAGTCAGACTTGTCAGACAAGTCAAAAAACTTATTTTTTGTTCAAACTTTTCTGTAATATTCGTGTTTAATTAAAGTAGCCCATCTTGTATGACGATAACCAACAAAGAGCATAAATCTCCGGTAGCGGGATTACAAAGGAGGAATTATGGATATTGCAAGTGCATCAGCATCAATTGGTGGTCTCGCTAAATCTCTGCAAGCTACAAAAATGGGCGGTGAAGTTATTGATAAGACATTGAGCAAGCTGGAAGGATCTGGAAGCATGAGTTCAGGCGGAAGTGATTCTTTCGTAAAAGATGTTCTATCTGCTGCTTATAGTGATCAATCAGAAACTGTACAGAAGAACATAGCCGAAATTACAGGAACTGGCCAAAACATAGATACTTTGGCTTAGTTGTTACATTTCTCCGCTGCCGGAATTTCTTGAACCTTTCCTCAACCTCCGGGGAAAGGTTTTTTTACTAACCATTCACCACTAACATTCATTATTGTCCTATACAAATGTATCAATGTTAGTACCAACGCCGTTGGCTGAGGCTGCAATTGCTTTAGCGGGATCGGTGGTCGGGATTTTAAACTTGTCATCACTTATATACGAATCTCTTTCAATTTTGGTGAATTTGAGGGTTTGCTTTGTTCCTGTTGCGGGATTTTCGGTTTCAATTTTGAAAGCTTTTTTTACACCATTAACGTCCTTGTAATTAGAATAATCGTTAATAGTTATTTGTCCGTCTTTAATTTTTTTCTCACGTGCTAACATAAAAGTTTTGGCATCATAGTATTGGTAGTCAATTTCATCGGTTAATCTATTGGAAATTTTGACTTCGTAGCATCTTTGTCCGTCTATAGTTACATTTTTTTTAGTTTCAACCTTAAAATCCTTAATTGTCGGATCGGTATATTCATATTCTTCCATTTTTCTGCGGAGTTTCTTATCATTATCATCTGCAACAGGATAAGCATTCAAACGTTTATTTTGGTAGGCCCAAAGGATAGACCCATTATCACCGATTTTATAGACTACATCTTCAAAGGAACTAATAGTTTTTAATGATTTAAGAGGTGTTTTATTCCATTCTTCATAAGTAAAGCTTTTATCACCGGAATCTATTGTGCCAAGTTTATAAGTGGTTTTTTCATTCTTGACCAGGTCTTTACCACCAAGTGCCTCAAAATGGGCATTGAATATAGCATATGGGTCTAATTTGCCGACACTTGATTCGACTTGAAAAGACTGACTTCCGACAACTGCTACTATACCTGGCATTTTATCCCTCCCTGGATATTGTATATATCGGCAGAAAGCTGGAAATCATGAGCAAAAAATCTAAAAAAAGGCAGGCATTGATAGCCTGCCAGATATTATTATGCGTGCAATATTTCCAATTCCTTTTCTTCCAGGAATTGGTTTGTATATAATTGATAGTAAACACCGGCATGGCGGATCAAATCCTGATGTGTACCTTCCTCGATGACCTTGCCTTTACTCATGACCAGAATCCTGTCTGCAGACCTGATTGTCGATAATCTGTGAGCGATGATAAAACAGGTACGTCCTTCCATAACTTTATGAATTGCTTCCTGAATCAATTGCTCAGTCTCTGTATCCACAGATGAGGTTGCTTCATCCAGAATGAATATTCCTGGATTAGCGATCACTGCTCTGGCAAAAGAGATTAACTGCTTCTGTCCGGTTGATAAAAGATTTCCACCTTCTCCAACTTCATTGTCATATCCTTTTTCCAGTTTACTGATAAAATTATCTGCGTTTACCATCTTAGCAGCTTCCACAATTTCTTCATCTGTGGCCTCAAGCCTTCCGTAGCGGATGTTATCCTTAACAGTCCCACTGAAAAGGAAAGGAGTCTGTAAAACGTAGCCCAGTTTAGACTGTAGCCAGTTCAAAGGCAGTTTGCGATAATCAATATCATCAATCAGAATTTCACCGGTAACAGGCTGATAAAATCTGCAAACGAGATTTACCAGGGTACTTTTTCCTGAACCTGTTTCGCCTACAATTGCCACTTTCTCTCCGGCTTTAATTTTGAGGTTGAAGTCTTCCAATACTTTTTCGCCATCCACATATTGAAAGTTAACCTCTTTGAATTCAATGTTACCCTCAAAACTCTCCGGAGGGTTTTCCATTACTAAAGATTTGTCATCAATAATATCCGGTTGTTTTTCAATCATAGAAAACAATCTTTCAGCCGATGCCTGGGCATTCTGTAATTCTGCAAAGACACGAGCAACTTCCCGAATGGGCTCAAAGAACTGAATAGCATAGGCTATAAAAGCGACCAAAGTACCGTAAGTGATCACCTGAGTAGTTACAGAATATCCGCCTATCCATAGTACTAATCCCGTTCCAAAGGTAGAGATGATCAAAACCAGGGGAAGGTAGATCGAAGACTGTACAGCAGCAGATACTGAGGTCTTATACATATTCTTGGTTAAAATTCCAAATTCTGCCAGATTTGCTTCTTCTCTGACCAAGGTCTTGGTAGTCTTAGCTCCCATGATTCCTTCATTAAAAGCTCCGGTAATCTTGGAATTATTTTTACGTACTCCGCGGTAACTGGCCAAGATCTTCTTCTGGAACTTGATGGAAACAATAGCCAGTAAGGGTACAATACACAAAACTAAAAGTGCCAGTTTCCAGTTCAGAATCAACATAATGACAGTTACAAAGATCATCATGGCTATACCCCAGACAATGTCAACCAAACCCCAGGCGATGGTTTCGCCCATTCTCTCACTGTCAGAAGTCATTCTGGCCATCAGCCAGCCTACAGGTGTTTTGTCATAGTAGGAGAAAGACAGATCCTGCAAGTGTTTGAACCCGTGTTTCCGGATATCATAAACCACATGAGTTTCTACTTTCCCTGCTATTGCTATCAAAAACCAGACATTAATTACCTGGATCACAATGATTAAAGCATACAATAGAATGTATCCGACTAATCCATCCATATTCTTGGGGATGATAAAATCATCTATTATTTTTTTAGTTAGCAGAGGAAAAACAGCATCAACCCCGGCTACACAAGTCATCACAAAAGCCAGAAAGAATACCAGCTTATAGTATGGCTTAACGTATTTGAAGATTTTCTTCCACAATTGGAAATCCAAATTCTTCTTATATTCTTCTTCTTTAAAGACAGTATTTTCCATTATTTACTCCTTAGATATCCGGCTGACATGGGAGTCAGCCTTGCGATTATCCGATTAGTGTCTCTTGCAAAACAGTTTCTTCGGTGTTTTGCAGAGTAAAATCTTTTTCTGTTAATTCCTTTTCCAGATCCAGCTGCAGGTCATTCTGGATATTCCAGAATCTCTGGTATAAACCATCCTGTTGCAAAAGTTCTGTATGAGTTCCTTTTTGAGTTATTACTCCATGTTCGAGTACCACTATCTGATCTGCCTGAGCCAGAGTAGTGATTCTGTGCGAGATAATGATAGTGGTAGCAAATCCTTTTCTAGCTTTCAGTGCTTCCTGTATCTTCTTATCTGTTTCATTATCCACAGCACTTAAACTGTCATCAAAGATAAGGATCGAAGGATTCTTGATGATTGCTCTGGCCATAGCCACTCTTTGCTTTTGTCCGCCGGAAAGAGTTACACCCTTTTCACCAACAGCAGTTTCATATCCTTGTTCAAAAGCTTCGATCACATCATGCACACAGGCAACCTTAGAAGCCTGATATACATCTTCGTCCAATGCTTCTGAGTTCCCCAGCTTGATATTGTCCTTCAAAGTTTTGGAGAACAAAAAAGGTTCTTGCAGCACTATGCCAACCTGAGCTCTCAACCACTTGCGATTCAATGTATTCAATTCATAATCATCGATGGTAATGGATCCATTCTCATAATCATATAATCGGGGTATTAAATTAACCAAAGTCGATTTGCCTGAACCTGTAGTTCCCAGAATTGCTACAATCTGACCTGGTTTGATTTCCAAATCAATACCTTTCAGAATTTCCTTTCCTTCCTGATAAGCAAAATTCAGGTCTTTAAAGACTATTTTACCTTTCAGTTGTTCTGATGGTTCTAATCCTTCTACAACTTCTCTCGGAGCATCAAGAATTTCTCTGATTCTGGTCAAGGATACAAGGGTCTTTCCTAAATCAGTTAAAACTCTTCCCATTTGACGTACAGGCCACAATAATCTGCCTTCGTAGGCAGAAAAGGCAACCACTGTACCTAAAGAAATATATCCCTGGATTGACCAGATACTGCCAATCACTAATACCATGGCTATCTGAATCAAACACAGCAAGTCTGAAGTTGACCAGTATAAAGCCAATATTTTGATCAGTTTATACACTTTATCCCTATAATCTGCATTCTTGCCTTTGAACTTGTCTATTTCATAATCCTGTCTGGCAAAGGCCTTCACTATTCTGATCCCGGTTAAATTTTCCTGGATCATAGTTGATAAGGCTCCGTCTGCTTCATCAGCCAATTTAAAGGCTGACTTGACTTTGAGGAAGAAAATCACGGCAAAAGCAAAGATGAATGGGATTGCACTCATGGCCACGAAGGTAAGTTTCACATTCATGGACAACATGATCGGGATTACACTGCCAATCATGATCACAGCTCTGCCAATTTCTATAAGTTGTACAGACAAAAATCTCCTGATCGTATCTGTATCCGAGGTACATCTTTGAATTAAATCCCCTGTCTCTGCAGTTGCATGAAACTTGTAGGGGAGATGCTGTAAATGATCATATAACTTTTCTCTTAGGGTTAGGGCCATAGACTCAGAAGCCACAGCAGTCCATTTACCCTTGAGAAATGTAAAGATACTCTCAATAATAATCAAAACCAATAGAATCAAAGCAAATACCCAAAGCCTTTCTTTGAGAAAGATCTCTCCTCCCAAATACTGACTGACAGTGTACAATATTGTATCCGGCTGGATGGGTTTGCCTCCAATAATGTTGTCTATAGCTACTTTTATCACCAGGGGTGAAATAAAAGAAACGATTGTTGTCAGACATACACAGAGAAATGCTCCAATATATAATGTTCTATTACCTTTTATAAGTTCCCAAAGTAAGATCAACTTTTTCATAATTATCTCCAATTTTCCTTGTTATCCGTTTGCCATTGTACCTTGTTTTCTCTTTTTGTCCGAAAGGAAAACAAAACTGAGACTATTTTCAAATTTCTGACTAATAATCTAAACAATTTCTTTCTGTCCATTTTCTCCTCCATTTTGTTTTTCCGATTTCCAGTCCCTGGCTGATTTCTGCACAATAAAAAAAGCCACGAACTGATTTGCATCTGCCCGTGGCTTTAAGTTTATGTAAGTATGTTTTACATACTATTACCTACCACGGGGCGTGCTTTTCCAAGGATAGTAAATCTGACGCTTACTAAGAATTTTAAACCAGTGTAATTGATCATATTCTTCTCCTTTTCTTTATTTGATTCCCAATATAATGATATTAGTAAATGTGTCAATAATAATTTTTATACAAACACATAATTATTTCACGATTTGAATAATATGAAATAAAGTCAAAACATAATTGACACAATCATCAATATTTTCAATCTTGAACTATAAGTTATATTTTCTCTGGAGTCTGTATGAAGTTTTTCAGGTATTTGTTCTTGTGGTGCTTTTTATCAAGTCTTTCTTTTAATCTTTCAGCTGTTATATCATATTTGGATTGGTTTATAGGACTTAGTCCTTCTTCAACAATCGCGGGAATGGGTAGAGATACAGCAGTATCTGATATTTGGCATCAAAGTGCTTTCAGTGCTATATCAAACCCGGCTTTATCCTGTTTTCAGAAAGGAGTTACACTTAGTTTTCAGAATAACAACTGGTTTGATGCAGCTTGGTTTGATTTACCCAAATCTCTTAATGCCAACTATTTAAATATTGGTTATAAAGGAATTGGAATGAATTTTCCTCTTCCAAATAGTACTGGTAGATGGGGAACAACATATGATTACAACCAGGCAGATTGGGATTCTCCTTTCGACTGGCAAACTGCAGCAAACTACAATTTGTCACTTAAAGCGGTTTAGTTGCTAACGGCTGGTCAGATTATGTAGAGATTGGAGCAGGGATAACATATTCCAGAATAAAAGATAAATTAGTAGAACCTCAAGGTATGAAAGATAGTGTTAATGATTTTAAAGTTATCAGGGACGCATCAATAATTAATTTGGGAAGTATTTGTAAAATTAATCTTTCTAATTGCTTAAAAATCGATAACATAAAGATGGAAATGAGTTTAGGATATTCCCAATTCAATATTGGTAATAAGGTAATGCCATGTGCATCTCACAGTTATGACCCAATAATTAAGGATACTCGACAAGGTTTCGGGTTATTTGGAGAAATGCCTGCTACAAAGCTTCTGGGAATAAATACCCATTTAGGGAGCTATTTCAAAGATGTTCTAACCATGCAAAGTTTGTTCTCTGTTACTGATGATAATGATAATTATGGACATAATGTCACTGCAGCCGGATTGGAGTTGGGTATGTTGGATACAATATTTCTAAGAACAGGTTACTATAATGGCATTTCAGATCGATTTACAGGTGGCACGACTGGCTTTGGAGTCAAAGGTCATTTCCAAGAATTTCTTTTTTTGGAGTATAATTATGGTCGTTATACAGGTGGTGAAATAAAGAATAACCGTAATAACTGGGACTTGAATCTCACTTGGAAATACAAGCTTTAAATTGAGTTTTTCTCATTCAAAATTCTATCCACTGCTTTCGATAATTTCTCTATAGTATAGGGTTTTTGGATAAAGCCGTTTACTCCTTTGGAGAGCACTTTCTGGACTCGGTCATCTTGTAAAAAGCCTGAAGTAAGCAGAACCTTAATATCAGGGTTGATTTTTTTCAGTTCATCATAAACTTCTTCGCCGGATAGCTTTGGCATAACCATATCCAAAAGCACCATATCGATTTCATCTTTGTGCTGCAGGTATTTCTCCAATCCTGATACTCCGTCTTCCGCATAATAAATTTTATAATTACAATCTTCGAGCATTGTTTTTGCAATATTTCTCATCATAGCTTCATCATCGATTACGAGTATTGTCCCTTCGCCTTTAATAACTTTATCTCTTACCTGATTTACTTCATTTTCATTAAATTCTTTGAGTACAGGTAAATACACACTAATTGTTGTGCCTATATTTATTTCGGAATAGACATCAATAAAACCATTATGCTGTTTTATAATATTATAAACCATAGCTAATCCAAGTCCGGTACCTTTACCTTTTTCTTTTGTTGTGAAGAAAGGCTCAAACATTTTAGCTATTGTCTTGGAATCCATACCCACACCTGTATCTCCGATCATTAAACGCCAGTATTCGATTTCTTCAGCTTCAGGGTGATGATTACAGAAATACTTATCTGCCAGGATTTTTTCAATCCTGATTGTTAATAACCCTCCTTGATGATCATCTTCTTTTTTCATTAATGTCATGGCATGATAAGCATTCAGACAAAGATTCAAAATAACCTGTTCTATCTGAGTCGGATCTGCAAGGTATATAGCTCTTTCAGGATAAGGTCTATAGTCAATTTCTACACTCTTTTCAAAGGAATTCTTACATAAACGAATTACATGTTTCGTGGATGAATTCAAGTCGGTATTAATTAGAACCAGTTCATATTTCCTTGATAATGCTAATAATTGTTGAACCATATCAGTAGCTCTTTGACCGGATTCTTCGATTATGTTAATATAATCATTTAATTTTTCCGGAGTTATTCCATCATTAGACAGAATTTCGTATTTCATGATAGAGACAATTCCGACAATACCACCTAAAACATTGTTAAAATCATGTTCTAAACCACCGGCAAGCGTGCCAACAGTTTCCATTTTTTGCATTTGTCTCAATTGCTCATCTTTTTTCTCAAGTTCTGTAACATCATCCACCCGGACTACCAGTCCTTTTACTCCATTAGTGATCAATGGATAAAACGAGATATTCTTTAAATTGTCATCATCTCCGTTTAAATGTTGTCTGTATAAGTAGTGTGGAACTCTTTTAGTAATGAATTCTTTTGAGGCTGTGAGGAAATTGTCGAAAAGACCTGTTACCTCAAATATGTTCTTGCCAATCACATTTACTGCCGGAACACCTGTAACTAAAACTGCTGCCTGATTCCATTGGGTAATGACATTGTTTTCATCAATAGTGATCAACATAGAAGGCATTGATTCGATAATGTTGGAAAGGTAGCTCTTGGTTTTTTTAAGTTCAGTGTCCCTGGCTTCAATTTTATCCAGCATGTTGTTGAATCCATTGAAAAGATTTCCAATTTCATCTGTAGAGTGATTTTCAACTCGCAGGGAATAGGCATTATCACGGGCAATGTAGGTGGAAATTCTGGATAATTGTTGTACTTGCTTGATTATGGAGAATTTCATCATTAGATATACAAATAGAATAATTGCTAAAGACATAAAAATAAAAGTCATTAAAAGACTTCGTACCTGAGCCTGGATTTCTTTAACAGCCAATTCCTTTGTATAAAAAATTTCAATCTTGCCCAGATTGAGATCTTTGTAAGACATATCACCTGAAATTTTGCTAATATATTGATTGTTTACAGTAAGGGTATATGGCTTGGTTATATTCTTAATAGAACCATTTTCACGCATCGTGGCTACAAATAAATCCTGTCCATTGAATATATTAATTGCAATAATATTCTCATTCAGCAATAATAAATTATTCATTTTTTGTATTGTTTTATCATCAAAGTTATAAAGAAGAATATTGTACCCATTTTTTACTAAGTTAAAGTTGAAGTTGATATCATCTTCCAGATTCTTTTCTGTTTTAAGAGTATTCACTTTTTTGAGAGTATATAAAGTAAAACCACTGCTGACAAAAACAATTAAAACAAGACCAATAATTAGCTTTATTATAATTTTACTTCTTATATATTTTAACACTTATCCCTCCAAAGCCTGCATTAACATCCTTTACGATGTAAATACTCAATTTCTTAAGATCGTTCTTATATTAAATGAAGTTAAATCATTGTCAATGAATTTCAGTTATTGAGGTAAAAATTGTTGTGTATTTGGATTTTGTTACATGATCCGGTTATTGTTTATTGGGGAAAATTTGTTAAATGTTGATGAAAAGACTGCAATCGCTCTCCAGATAATTATCCAGGACAAGAATCTTTTGCACCGTATTCGGAACAAAATTTAATACTTTATCGGGATCATAATAAAAATACTTGTCTCCATATTTATTATTAATTCTCTGATGGAGAAAATTTATAAAAATACTTCCTTTAGCCAGTCGCAAGAAACTGGTAATGGCCTTCTGCATAAACTCGTAATTATTGCCCAAATTCAAATTGAAAATACCTGAACAAAAGACAATATCAAATGACTTTTCCGGAAATGAAGACTCGTCAAAAGCATCAGCCAGAACAAAATTAGTTTCCGGGTGGTATGACTGTGCTTTCTGTACCATTGAGGGTAATATATCTGTTCCGGTATATTCAAACAAACTGTACTTTGATTTGAGCCAAACGTAAAAATCACCCAGACCACAACCAACATCTAGTATTTTCTTCGAGGTAAAATCAAGATATGGCTCTGTTATTTTGAAACGAAGATAATGCGAATATTCATCCTCCCAATCTAAAATATCTGTGGAATCGGAATATTCATCCAGTCTGGGTTGGTAATGATCATTAATTATTGTAAAATGATCTTTCACTTATCCTCATCATCTTCTACATGTGCTAAGACCAATGCTTTCCGAGTTATGGGATCCTGATTGGTTATCCATATCAAATAAAGCCACTCACATAAAAAGAAAAAACCGATGGCCACAAACATGCCGGCTATTACATCCACTCCATAATGTTGTTTCAAATACATGGTGGAAACAAATAACCCACAGGTAATAATAAGATAAATCCATCTGAGTCGAACAACATATTTAAAAGTATAGATAGTGCACATCAAAGAAATTGAACAATGCGAACTTGGAAATGCTGCACCTGGAATATCCCCATTGGCTAAAATCTTTTTGAGAAAACCTGCAAAAAAATACCCCTGAAATTGGTTATCCAATGTAACTTGCATAAAATGTAAAGGCCCCTGAACTGGGAATACAATATAAATAAAATAACAGACATAGAATCCAAGAGTAAGTCCAAAAGTTATCCTATAGAAGTGATCTTTATTATTTCTGAAAGCCCAGAAAATGAGCACAAGTACCTGAAAATAATAAGATGTATAGAAGAAGGACATTATTTCCCCAAAAATCTTCTGTGGGAAGAAAGAACTCAGCAATACTGCAGGCTCTAAGCCCAGAAATACTGCTTTTTCAAATACAAGAATATAATCATCCAAGTAATCCTGAAAAACTACAAAAAAGAGATTCTCAATATTTTTAAAAAAAAGTGATGTAATTAGTAAAGGGAACGCTAATCTGATAAAAGATAAGAATTTATTGCTACGCGGTATCTTCCAATAAGGCAATATGATAAGTAAAAAGGCAATGAACCCGCTGAATTTTAAAATCTCTGAGTGATATTCTGTGTTACCTATTCCCTGGCATCCAATTATTAATAATACAACTGAAATTAGGAAACCAAGTAGTACTAAATCTGTGAGTAAGTAGTTTTCTAAAATTTTCTTCATAATTTGAAATAACTCTCTATTGCCTTTCCGTAAATTTTATGCTCGATTCTTAAAACTTTTCCTGCAATTTCTTCAGGTGAAAGACATGAACTGATATCTGTTTCTTCCTGAATGAGGATTTGACCAGCATCATACTGTTCATTAACCAAATGGACTGTTGCCCCTGAATATGTTTCACCGGCTTTGAATACTGCTTCATGCACATTCATTCCATACATGCCCTTACCTCCGAATTTAGGCAAAAGAGCAGGATGAATATTTATAACCGGTATTCCTATTGCAGAAATAAATTCCCTGCTTAAAAGTTTCATAAAACCACAAAGAGCAATGAGCTCAATATGATTTTCTTTGATCAATTGACTGATTCCTGTTTCGAAATCAGACATTTTTTTGGTACTGATTACATGAGAGACAATACTATACTCTTTGCATTTTTCTAACACAGGAGCGTTATTCATATTAGCGATCAGAAAAGAAATTTCTATGGGCAGATCCTTTTCTGCAAAGTAGTTTCTGATTGCAGTAAAGTTTGAGCCCCGGCTCATCCCGGATGTCAGAATAGCAATTTTATGCTTTGTATTTGATGGCATTTTCCTCTTTTTCCTCATAACGAGCCATAATAAAAAGTAAGTCCGATAATCGATTTACATAACTTAATACAGTTGCCGGGACAGAATCTCTGACAGCAAGACTGACTACTCTGCGTTCTCCTCTGCGGGCAATCGTTCGGCAGATATCCAGTTTGGCTGATTGTATGGTATTGCCGGGAATAACAAATCCCGTGAGTTGGACAAAGTCTTCAAAATAGTGTACCCAGTCAGTCAATTTGTCAACATCAGCTTCAGTTACAGGTTTAACATAGAGTTTATCCTTGGAAGCCAGTTGCCCCATCACGCGATACAGATCATTTTGGATTTCTTCGATGATATCTTTCACTTTCTGTACGCGAACATAGTATCTTGCTTCTCCCAAATGAGAGTCAAGTTCATCCAGAGTTCCATATGCATCAACCCTCAGGTCATCCTTAGAAACCCTTTCGCCGGTCCATAAACCGGTCGTCCCGCCATCACCTTTTTTAGTAGATATACTCATATGCAAGACCTTTTTACACAAGCTGATAAACTGTAAAGAAAAATATTAGGAATAGTAGGGTTAATGGTTAATAGTTAGTAGTAAATAGTATGCAGTTAATGGTTGGGAGATAGAGAAAAGGGCGACCTAAGCCGCCCTCGATTATTTGTAATGTACGATTCTTAACCGTTCCGTATTAATTCTTAAATCTTACTTTGTTCTTCGATCAAATCTCTGTAAAGTGGGAATTTGACAGTCATATCTCTTACTTCTGTCTTAATCTTAGCTAATTCTTCTTCGTTCTCAAAGTTATCTTTTACTCTTTTGATGAATTGAGCGATTACTTCCATATCAGCTTCTTTCATTCCTCTGGTTGAAACAGAAGGAGTACCGAGTCTGATACCTGACGCTACAAATGGGGATCTGGTATCGAAAGGCACTGTATTCTTGTTAGCTGTGATTCCTGCAAGATCTAATGATCCTTCCATTTTCTTGCCGGAAGGTCCGCCTTCTTCTTCAGTTCCTAAATTAATCAGCATTAAATGTGTATCTGTACCACCGGAAACAATCTTGAAACCAAGATTCATCAAAGCTTGAGCCAAGGCTTGAGCATTGTTTAAAACCTGTTGCTGATATACCTTGAAAGTTGGACTGAGTGCTTCTTTGAATGCTACAGCTTTTGCAGCAATTACATGCATTAATGGTCCACCCTGAATGCCCGGGAATACTTTTCCGTCAACAATCTTTGCATATTCTTCTTTACATAAGATAAGACCTGATCTCGGCCCTCTTAAAGTCTTGTGAGTTGTTGATGTAACTATGTCTGCATAGGGAACCGGATTCTGATGCAGCCCGGCTGCAACTAATCCGGCGATGTGAGCCATATCAACCATCAACTTGGCACCGACTTCATCAGCAATCTCACGGAATTTGGCAAAATCCATTGCTCTCGGATATGCACTTGCACCGGCTAAAATCATCTTGGGCTTGTGCTCATGTGCCATTTTACGAATAACTTCATAATCAAACTGCTCGGTTCCTTTTTCTACTCCATAATGAATGATGTTGTAAAATTCACCGGAAAAACTTAAAGGATGCCCATGTGTTAAGTGACCACCATGTGCCAATTCCAGACTAAGAACTGTGTCACCCGGTTTGATTAAACTAAAATATGCTGCCATATTGGCTTGTGAACCTGAATGCGGTTGTACATTTGCATGCTCTGCACCGAATAATTCTTTGGCTCTTTCAATAGCCATCTGCTCAACTTCATCCACATATTCACAACCACCATAGTAACGACCATATAAATTGTAATTTACTTTTCCTGTCTTCTGGCTCCATCTGTATGGATAACCTTCGGCATATTTGTTGGTTAATACTGAACCGGCTGCTTCCAAAACTGCTCTGGAAACAAAATTCTCAGATGCGATCAACTCCAGGTTTTCTTCCTGTCTGAATAATTCTTTGGTCATTGCCGCAAAGAGTTCAGGATCCTGCTGTTTGATAAACTGCATAATTCCCCCATATATTTTTATTATTAAATCTTTAGTTCAAGAAAAATGATTTTATTTTAAAAGGCAAGCTTTTTCTAATTTGGTTTATTATATTTCATGACAATCTGCCGAAATTCCGGAGAAAAGACACTTAAAGGATTAGCTTTCAAGAAGTCGGTAGCCATATTCATCTTATTAATTTTGTCACTGACAATGTTCGTTGTCTGTAACAAAGCATAGTCTTTATAAACAGGATCTTTATATTCCTTTTGATAAATCGACATGGCTATTTCATACTTCCTGGCATTAAGACTCCACTCTCCGGCAAGAAGTAATACTTCTTCATTGCCTGTTGTATTGTATATATTGAGCAGGGAGTCTATTGCAGTATCCGTCTTATACAGATATTTATATCTGATCGCTTTCATAAAACCCGCTTTTTGGGGAGGTGTCAAAGGCCCGAATAAGAGTGAAAAGAACAAAGCTTCTCCAGTCTCTTCTTTTTCCGGACTATAGATAATCATATTATTGAGCATTGTATCTGCCATGGAATCAGCTTTCATTAAATATAATAAGTACTTATAATAATATCCCTGAGCCATAACCGCAGATCCTTTTTCTTCTTTAATTAGACAATTATTCAGGCGATTCTCGGCATTGAGATAATCTTCATTCATGATCAAATAATTCACTAATTTAAACTCGATTTCCTTTCGTTCGGATTCATTATAGGCAAAAGTTTGAGCTTCTGTATAGTATTTGATGATCTTATCCTTAGGTTGACCTGTCATTACACCCAAAACTGCTAGTAATTCCCGGCACTGTCTGTTAGCTCTGGTCTTAAAACGGTATTTACTTGATTGCAGTTCGTTATCTTTATACACTTCATTTAGTGCCTTTTCTGCTTCACTGAATTCCTGGCGATTCAGATACACCTGAGCCAGTTTTATTTTTAGATCACCTATGAGGTTTCTTTCAACAGCTCTGGGTAAATACTCATGATAGGCTCTGATAGCGAGCGTATCATTTCCTGCAGAATACTGTTCATCAGCAAAAGCAAGTAATTTTTCCGGGGTAAGTTCTTTGAAGATATTTAAAGCCAGGGTCGGCTTACCGGCATAAACTAAAGAATGAGCATAAAGTTCTTTACAAATAAGAGATGTATTGCCTTCCATTAACTTTTCAATTGTTCTAATCAGTTTTTCATCTTTAATTAAAATAAGCTTCACCTGATTATTCACATAATAAAAATTCCCCTGATTCTTTTCCAGATAAAGGAAATAATACTTTAGTGCCTCTTTATAATTCTGAATAGAAAAATTGTCATTGGCTAGTTCATAGGCATAAAGAAAAGGATCATTGGCTGTTTCCTGTGCTGAAGAATATATTTTTAAAGCAGTTTCATAGATTTGATTTCTCTCATAGATATTTGCCATTGTTCTGTAAGAATTGATATCTCCGGCATTTTTCTTCAAATAGGCAAAAACTAATTCTTCGCTTTCTTTAACTTTACCTTTCTTAATATAAAGCTCTGTCTTGATTGTCAGAGCATTGACCGGGAGAAAAATGCTCTGTTTTTTCTCATATATTTCTTCTGCCTGATCTGTTTTATTCAACTTCAAAAGCAATAAGATATATTTTTCGGCAATACTCGAATCCGTTGGATAGGTAGTCAACAGGTTATTATATATTTCCGCGGCTCGTTCATACTGCTGCTGGAATTCCAGACTCTGGGCCTGTTTCAAATAAATGCTTTTCTCATCATACTGGGCAAATAATATGCCCGTTAGTATTACTATCACGAAAATTAAATGACTTCTATATCTACTCATTACCTTATCCTTAATCAATTTGGAGCATAATAATCTGAAGCCGTTTTAAGTCAAAACAAATATTGTAGGGCACTCTCTAATTGTCAATTGTCAATTCTCAATTGTCAATTTCCAACTCCCCTCCCAGTTTCTCCCATTAATAACTAATAATTAATTATTGTCTTCCCTTCTTCCATCTTTCCTTGGAATTTCTCCATCTCATGCTGTAAAATTATTCTGCTCTTTTCACTCATATGATCAAAAATCCTTTTTTGTGCTGATTCATCTAAATTCATACACATGAATATTGCTAATACCTCATATGATTTTGACTTGATTAATGCCTTGATCTGCTCTTCTGTCATTAATAAGATTCTTTCATTGTAATACATACTCCCTCCTAACTCAGCAATTTCATCATTAACGTTTCTGCGATTCCATCGAGAAACAACTCTGGGATACTGCCGATTTTCTGATATCCCCTTTTTTCATACATAGCTGATGCCCTTTTATTTTTTTCTCCTACAATTAAAAAAATTCTATCTGATTTCCTTATCTGGAGACAGTATTCTTCCACGTAAGTAAAAATCTTTGAGCCATATCCCTTACCGCGTAAATCACTTCTGACAGCAACTACGTGCAAATAAGGAAACCACTTGAACATACCTTGAAATTCAATCCAGTAAAATCCGATTATTTCCTCATTGTCCAAAGATACTTTGTAGATTTCCTGCTTTAGGATTGCCTCATTGAGCAAGAATTCACAGACACTTTCCCCATTTTTATTAACAAAGTATTCAGCTCCTAAATCAGAATCTTCCAGAATACTTACACAAGAATTCAGGTCAACTTGCTCCGCAAGTTTGACAATTATTTCCTTATCTTTCATATAGTTCTAACCTTCCCGCTTCGGATAACACATACAAGGCATCTGCTGTCAGCCATTCATTCATTTGCTTTTTCCCGCCTGCACTCCAATCATATCTGTCATAGTGGAATAATGTCAGATTTTGCCCTGCTTTTGGAGAACGGTAATACTTGTCTTCAGTCGCCCAACCGCCTCCTGGTAATACTTTTTCCTCTAAAATATCCAATGCTTCCTGACAGCCGGGATGATTGATAAACCCTCCTTCTGCCATTACTTTCAAACCGAAAAGTATATCGTAATGCCAATAACACGGATAATGCAGCTTTATAAAATCAGGATGGATAATCTCATTATCAGATCTTCTCCTGAATAGTTTCCGCTCCAGAAAAACAGAAGCTGCTTTTTCGATGATGCTCGGATCAATTTTTCCCGGAAATACTTTATTATATGCAATCAACCCTCTTAGAGGTGTAAGTGATTCCATGAAAGATGAGGTGTCGGCTGTCGGATTCTTGTCACAATTCCATCCACCGTCAGGCCATTGCCATTTTAATAATAGTTCAGCAAAAGTATGCGTCAATTCATCCGCCAATCCCAACTCACAAATAGCATACAGGGCATTTCCCTGTTGTGAGGCACATCTGCGTGCTCTTCCTTCTATTACGGGCACTCCTTTCACTCTATACACCTGTTTAGCCGTACATTCTATCATTCTCCGCATATTGGGTGATAACCATTCTTCATACAACTGATCCCGGATTGGATTTAATGATTCATCACCAACAGGATAACCCAGATCTGCCAAAGTTGCCATAACCCAATGTGCTCCGCACCATTTGTGATAAACATTACCTACAGGTGGTAACTTCCCGTCTGATTCTCTGCCATATAATAAAGCGGTTAGCACCGCTGAACTTGATATCTCATGCATTTGAATCGCTTTGTCTGACTCAGACAGTTTCTTCTTGAAAACCTTGCTGATCAGCTTCCATCTCAACATTGGCTCTTTGGCTAAAAGCAGATGATTAAGTACCTCTGTATAGTTCATATTCCCACCCAATTTCCTTAAATTCTTTGACTATTTAAGGAAATTTATTTCCTCCTGTCAAGTCAGAAAGAAAGAAATAGCTTATTTCACTTAAAATTATTTTCCTTTTTCCTGCTTTCTCGTGTTACAACACTCAAATCTCTTCTTTTGTCTGTGTTAGTCTGTGTAATTGGAATTCACTTCCCCTCCGACCTGCCCAAGTATTTTTTCCATTGACATATCTTGTAATATTTACATTAAGTAAAATGATGATGGAGGAACTATGAAATTTTGTTTATTATTTTTATTCTGCTTTACTTTTTTTAATGCTTTTGCCCTTATCATTCCTTATTCAAACGAAATCCTCAAAACTCCTGCCAATAATCTGAAAGGCTTCCTCCGGGTTGATCCGGAAGATAAATTACCTATATCTGATTCCACTCAGTGCTGGATCTGGCATGATAATAAAAACCTGATTGTTTACTGGGAAGTAGATCCAGGCAAAAATCCCATCCAGGGAGTTCAGGTCGCTGATGATTACTATGCTGAAGCTGATTTCCTCAGAATCCAGCTCCAAACTGCCCCCTCAGATTATTACGCCTATGTCTTTATCATCTACCCACGTGGTAACAATCAGGATGGGATCAGAGACTCCTATCTGGGTATTTCTTACGACTGGGACAGCTCTGTTAAAACAGCTTCTACTGTTACTGATTCTCTCTGGACAGCCAAAGCTGTCATCCCCTTCAAAGATCTGCGTATTATCGGTCATCCCCCTTACAACTGGAGAATTAATGTTACCCGCTATTATAAAACAGATAATAAAATGTACACCTTTCCCTACACTTCTATCAATTCCGGGAAAGTGGAGTATTTTAAGAAATTCCTGCCTCTGATCATCAATGACAATATCGAAAAACCCAGAGCTTACCGCCTGGCTTCCTATCTGGTAAAGGGCTACGATTTCTACGATAAACCGGAAACTATGAATCCTGATAACATTGGCTGTGATTTCTCTATGAAACCCACGGGAAGCACCTCTTTTAAAGTGACTTGGAACCCTGATTTCACCGATCTGCCTCTCGATAGTGAAAATGGGAACTACAATACTAAATATGCTCCTTATCAATCTGAAAACAGATTCTTTTTCACTGAAGACCTGGATGCTTTTGGAGTTGGGAATTACTTCTATACCAGAAGCATTGTCCAACCTAAATATGCCATTAAATTTACCGGAAACAACGAAAAACTGACTTATGGATTTTTCACTGCTGAAGATAAAAAAGTAACTCAAGACTCTCAGTTGTTGGTTCCAGATGATGATTACACAATGTTTTCCTTTAAACCCAAAAATGAGAAAAGTGAGATGCAGATTTCAATTCTGGATAGAAGAAACGGGGATTATTACAATTCCGTACTCTATTTGAATCCTGTTTATAAATTTGATAATGATACAGAACTGAAAATGAGTATCCTTAAATCTATTAAAAAAGTTTTTGAAGCCCCCAGCGAATCTGGTTACTACCTCAATTCTTCCTTCAGTAAGAAAATGGGAGATTATAAATTCTACATCCAGGGCTCACGATGTTCTCCTACCTTGAACATGGATATGGGCTATTTCAACGAATACGATTATTCTGCAGCATATTCAGAATTCAGTTGGAATCATAATTATCCCGGTGAGAATATTTCCAACATGAGCTATAGCATAAGTTCCAATTACTCCCGTGATTTCGCTTGGAAAAAATACAAGTCCAAATCTTTCAATGGGAATATCGATATTAATATCCTGGAAAACACCGGTACCGGTATCAACGCCAATACAAGTGAAAGCTGGGAAAATGATGCCTACCGAAAATATGATTCTGTTTCCTGGTGGCTAAGTAACTGGGGTAATAATAGCTTCATTTTCAATCTTGGAGCAAGAACAGGACGGGAATACTCCTACTATGATCAAAATTCAAATAGATATTATGGCTTCAATTTAGGTGCGAATGGTACGATTGCCCCCTATGTGTCTTATAACTTTTCTATGAATAAAAATATCAGTTACAACTGTGCTCCCATTTGGTGGAGTGATAAAAATTACCTCTATGCCAATGCTAATCTGACTCTTTACTTAACCAAAAAACTGAGTGTCAGTAATGGAATGCGGCATTCCAACTACACAGGTTGGGGGAGAACCCCGTATCTTGATTTATATTCCAATTTTAAATATGAGTATTCTGCTAATTTTAAGGTTTACTGCGGTGTCCAACAGAAAAATACCCTAAACCACTACTGGCATGAAACCGAAAAACTTCTTTATCTGAAAATCAGTGCCGCAGTTTAACCCGGATTGTGCAGTAGAGATTCGCAAGCTGGGTCGAAGATCATGAAAAGTGAAGGCTTGCAATCGAACGAAGTTATATAATAAATATATGGTGAGTGAGATTGTAAGTTCATCATATCTCTTTCTCTAAAATCTCTCCTGCCCACTGCCTACTGCCCCCAGCCCACTGAAATAGCTTCAGCCAGATTGTGAAGATTCTACTGCACAGTTCGGGTTTAATTGTTTTTTCAGTGTGATGCATTCATTATTCTTGACTTTTTCCTATGTGATTAATAGAAAGGGTTCATTAATTATTCTGGGGATTATATGAATTTAAGAATTTTCATAATATTATTTTTTTTAAATATAGTTAATATTTTTTGGGCACTCGAGTTCAAAGTAGAATCATGTGAACTTGATTTCAAGGATCTGCATAACGCCACGGGCAAAGTAGTTGATGCCAATTATGATCCCTGTGCAGTGTTAAGGGTCGAAACTGATGTGAAGCCGGATTTGTATCTAAGTGGACCCGGTGTTATCAAGAAAGAGGATGTAGCACAGGGAATATATTATTTCTTTGTATCTTTCCGCAAGCCTTATATAACTTTCAGTGCCGAAGGTTACACTCCTTTCACCTACAAAATTCCAGTTCGTATGGAAGAAGGCAGAACATATTTCCTTAATCTGAAATCAGTTGGTGTAGATCCCAAAGACATTATATCTGTTATGTTTAAAACCAATCCTGCTGATGCGAAGGTGTTCATTGATGAAAAGGAAGCAGGTGTAAGTGGTACCCCCATAGAAATACCTAAAGGGACACATGCAATAAAAGTATTAAAAAACGGTTTTCGTAAGATAGATCGAAATTTAGAGATCAATGATAAAACAATTTTTTTTGAATACACTTTAGAAAGCATTGACCCGGTGACAGTTAAAATCAGTTCACAACCAATCGGTGCCGAAATCTGGCTGAACAATTCGCGTGCAGGAACTACCAACAAGCAAACTATGCTTCTCCCTGGAGAATATGAGTTGAAAATATCTTCTTCAGGGTATTTAGATAAAACAGAAAAAATAGTTGTTACAGAAGATGGGAAAAATGAATTCAGTTACATCCTATTGAAGAGTTCTGGTACCTTAAAACTTACCATAGAGCCGGTTAATGCAACTGTTTTTCTGAACAAAGAGAATACAAATGGTAAGAAAGAATTGGAACTTTCACCCTCGTTTTACAAGTTGGAGATAAAAGCACCTCATTATTATGATTTGACGGAAAATATTGAGATTAAGAGTAATCAAGTATTAGAGAAACAGTATAAATTACAGGCACGGACAGGGAAATTGCAGGTTTCCTTTTCTCCTGATACAGCAACTTTAGAAGTCAGACAGGGAGATAAATTAGTTAAAGCAGTAACATCAGCTTTGTTCTTAAAAGATATCGTAGAAGGAGAATATTTGCTGGTCTGTAAGGCTCAGGGTTATCAACAGCAGGAGAAACGGGTAATTATCACAGAAAATGCTCTGACAGATATCAGCATTGACTTGGTGCGGGGACAGTCACAACCACAGACAGTGTTATCATCGGGCAACCCTGTACAGGATGAGAGAATGATTTTTGTTGAAGGCGGTGATCTCAGTATGGGAACAGAAGCATCTTATGGAACAAACGCAACTCATCCTGTAAGTGTATCCTCTTTTTACATATGTAAATATGAAGTAACCCAAAAAGAGTGGCAGGAATTAATGGGATACAATTTATCGGTTTTTAAGGGAGAAAATCGACCCGTAGATTGTGTTAACTGGTATGATGCTGTCGAATATTGCAATAAGAAGAGTATAAAGGAGGGATTAAACACTTGTTATACGATCGTAGGGGCAAATGTTATGTGGGATACCTCTAAAAATGGTTATCGTTTACCCACAGAGGCAGAATGGGAACTTGCCGGACAGGGCGGTAAATATCGGAAGGGTTATCAATATTGTGGTAGTGATAATATAGATGAAATTGCCTGGTATGAAGTCAATTCAGACAAAAAGGGTAATACCAGTCCTGATTATGGATCACATGCTGTCGGCGGGAAAAAACCTAATGAATTAGGGCTCTATGATATGAGTGGTAATCTTTGGGAATGGTGTTGGGATTGGAAAGGAGATTTTACTGCGGATAAACAGATAAATCCCCAAGGGCCGGCCAGTGGAACTGACAAAATATTGAAAGGCGGAAGTTGGTACAGTCAGGAACAAAATTGCCGGGTACAAAAACGGAATTATAATACTCCGGATAGCAGGTTTAACTACATTGGATTTCGTTTAGTTAGAAACTCAAAATAAGGTTAGCAAACAGAGTCGAAAATCAGGTTACAACAATATCTATTGTAGCTCATGATATAGAAGGAGAATTTAAAAATGAATAAAAATATGCTATTGATTTTGATGCTGTTAAGCATTTTAAGTTTACACTCTCTCAAGAATAACTATGATTTTAAAAATGAAACTCAGAATAAAACACTTAGCTTAAAAAACTTTAAGGGCCGTGTTAAACCAAAATTATTAGATGGAGCAGTTGAACTTGTGAATGGTGGATATGCAAAAAACCATAACAATGCTATAGTCTTCCCTGACTCAATCTCAAATCAATCTGAGACAGAACATTATTCCTTTGAACTGTTCATCAGCCCAGGTGCTGAAGGTGCCGGTTTTGCTCTGATTAATCTTAAACAGATACTTGATGACAGTTTATCCTATATGACTAAATCTTGGGAAAGCCCTAATTTTCCTGAATCTTTTAGTGTTGGCTTTGATGTTTACAACCCACAAACATCTGCCTGGTTTGATGAATTTGGTAACTTCTATGGAAGACCACAAAGAGAGATTTCTTTACATTGGAATAATAATGAAGTATTGAAGATCCTTTCCCCAGTTGAATTCAGAGCTGATCCTATCAAAGAGAATTCCAGTAAATTTGATGTCTCAATTAAATATGTAACGGCTGGAGCTAAAATAAACATCACAGTAAACGACACTTTAGTAATTAAGGACTTCTTTATTCCTGAGATGGCACAATACACTAAAAAAGCTGTTTTTGGAGCTTCCACCTCTGAGTTAACATGCTCTGTTTATTTGAGTAAGTTTGAGTTTGAGACTTCTGGTCTGGCACCACAATTCAAACTGCTAAAAAGACAGGTTTTATTAAAAGATGAAGTGTTTCATGCCGGCAGAAGAAATATGAGCAGTAACATCTTATTTCCAAATCTTACAAAAAATGCCAATAAAGCGATCTTAACTTTGGATTTAAGCGGAGCAAAAGGAGGACTTTCAGCCTGGGATGTTGGGGCAGCCATTTACTTAATTGATAAAGATTCGGTTCGCTATGAGATTTGCCGTTTTATTACTCCATATAATCGAGCTTATGTTTGGAAAATTGATGTAACTGACTACCTTCCTCTTTTTGAAGGGAATAAAGGTCTTTTTGCTAAGGTTGATACTTGGGAGACAGTTTCTGATGATCCAGAGAAACAGAAAGGCTGGAAAGTAAATGCCTGTATTGATTTCTATCAGGGTAATGAATCCGGGAAAGCCTTTGAGGTTAAAAATCTCTGGTCAGGTTATTACGAATACGGTAATCCCGAAAAACCTTTGAAAGATAAACTGACAGATTTTGATATTGCTATTCCGAAATCTGCTAAAAAAGCTAAATTGAGAATTACCGTCACTGGTCATGGTATGTCTCCTAATTCTGAAAATGCTGGTGAATTCAAACCATCTGCCCGGACTGTGATCGTCAATAATAGTGAATTCCAAAACCTGCTTTGGAAGACTGATTGCTATTTGAATTCTTGTCGTCCTCAAGATGGTACTTGGAAATTTGACCGTACGGGTTGGGCTCCGGGAAGTATTCCCTTTATCTGGGAAATTGAACTCACTGATCAGCTAAAAGGCAATAAAACTCTAAAGCTTAAATACTTACCTGATGATTATATCAATACTAATATTGGTGACCATTATCCTCCTCATCAATGGATAGAAGCTCAAATTATCTTTTATAAATAAGTCCACTTTAAAAAGTCCTTTATCCACCGAAGAGACTAAAATAGGTGCCAGGTGTCAGGTGTCAGGCATCAGTGGGAAAATAACTCACACCCGGCCCCTCTCTTACAAAGCGAGGGGTGTGGATCGGAGGAGGTAGGTTAGGATTGAGTTGGCAGGATGAAGGATTGAGGATTGTGCCCGTTTACTAGAACGCAAAGCGAGGGGAGAGGTTAATGTCGCCAAACACTGACTTACACGGACTTTCACAGACTAACACGGACATGGGAAGAGATCTGAATGTATGGTATTTATGGTTTGCCATACAGTTCGACAACCCATCTCCGTCCGTTCCCTTTTAATAGAACGCAGATAACGCTGATTAGGCGGATGGTCACAGATCGGAAAGATATGTGTAAGGCAGATGTGT
>CAYQPF010000076.1:0-23918 GCA_964419225.1 uncultured Candidatus Cloacimonadota bacterium
TAGGTGTCAGGCATCAGTCGTCAGTGAGGATGAAATCTTTCCTGGGAGAAGAGCTTGGCAGGCTCTTTAAAAACCCCGGATAGTATGGGAAGTATCCACAAACACTGACTATTACTGACTTACACGGACGAACACTGACAAGAGAAGAAATCTGAATACATTGTGTTTCCTGATGGACCTTACAGTTTGCAACCCATTCCAGACCCTTTTCTTTGAAATCCTTCTGAATCATGGTACCGATTATGGTGATTTTATTGTAGAGACAGGGCATGCCCTGTCTCTATGGATAACCTACGACCATCTACAACACAAACATCAGCCTGGTTCAACCCGCTCAAGACATATCTCCTCTACCATATTCTCTGCTAAAACTTTCCTACCCACATTAATAATTGCCTTCCCATCCTGTTCATCCTGATTATCGATGCTGATTTCTCCGAAAATCGTCTTATCCTTTCCCACATTCACCATTAACAATTCACCATTAACTATTTCCTCCCATTCTATTCCATTAATAATTGCTTCCCCATCCTCTTCATCATGTATATCCCTGTTAATTATTCCGAAAAGCACGTCTTCCCATGTGAGCTTTGTCAGATCCAATTCCGGATTCTGTTTTCTCCAATCAAACATCATCTTCGTGAAACAGGCGTAACCATTCAGCGGATATTTATCTGTTCTGTATTGTGCATTGAAATTCACTGCATAGTTTTGAAAGTATTCTTTGAATTCTACCGGAGTGGATTTCCAAACTGCTGCCAGGTGTTTGAAGATGCTTCCCATGCGGATGTTATGCTCAGTCTTGGGTGGGACAAAGTATTTTCTGGCATAGCAGAGATCCAGTTTTTTGTAATAAAGAAGAGTCAGCCCTTCTGATTTCAGGGAGTCTCTTTTCGCTCCGGCTGCAAAAAATACCTGCATGGTTCCTCCTTGGGAGGCAGTAAAGACCCTTAATAGAACACAGATGACACAGATTAAACAGATTATCACAGATCGAGAATCCTTCAGTGTTCCGAAAAAGTCTCTTTTTCCCTATTCTTCCACTCACTAACAATTAACAACTATCTCCCACTTAATCCTATCTCCACTGGCACCTGACACCTGATACCTGTTTTTACCCCTACATATAGATAAGCCGACAAAAATGAGTTTTGAAGTCACTGAAGTGAAAATAATTTATAAATTATGAGATTTTTTTGAAATAATTGTCCATTTAGTCCATTCTGTCCATTTAGTCCATTCTGTCCATTCCCCCTGACACCTGACTACTGGCACCTAAGTATTTGCCTGCGGGTTTCAATAATTTCCCATCTCTCCCATTAATAATTAATAATTAAATACTGCCAGCTATGCACAATATGTTGCCTTTTGTACAGACGAGATGTCTGCAATTCCCGTAGAAATTGTTTGACATGATTTTGAACATTCTTATAATGTTATTGTTAATAAGGAGAAAGTTATGCCTAAGCAGAAAACTGATTTGCAGAATGTGGAATTAATGGATCCCAAGGTGGATTTTGTTTTCAAGAGTATTTTTGGAAATGAGAAGTATCCTGGAATTTTGATAAGTTTTCTTAATGCTGTTTTCAGACTTACCGGAGAAGCAAAGATCATCAAAGTCAGGATAGAAAATCCTAATCTGGATAAGCGTAAGTTGAATGACAAATACTCCATTCTGGATGTAAAAGCAACTGCTAATGACAATACTCTTATAAATATTGAAATCCAGATTAACGATACAGATATGATCTCCCGTTCTGTATTCTATCTAAGCAGACTTATTTCCGGTCAATTGAAAGAGAAAGATGAGTACCGTATTCTGAATAAATCAGTTGCCATCAACATTCTTAACTTTGATATTTTTAAAAACATCCATAGGATGCACAATGCCTTTTTATTCAAAGAAGTGGAAACTAATCAGGTCTTAACAGATTTGGCAGAGATTCATTTCATAGAATTACCAAAAATTAATTTTGCACAACCTGAAAAAGACAGTCCTTTAATGGATTGGCTTTTATTTATAGATCAACCCGAAAGTAAAGAGGTAGAAATGATTACACATAAAAATGCAGAGATACAACAGGCTAAGGATTTATTATATACACTTAGTATGGATAAAGAAGCCAGAGCAATCTATGAAGCCCGTCAGAAAGCCCAGATGGATATGATTTCCAGCATATCAAAAGCCAGGAGAGACGGAATAGAGGAAGGAGAACTCAAAGGTATTAATAAAGGTAAAGAAATTGGGAAAAAAGAGGGAATCAATATTGGTAAAGAACTTGGCAAAGAAGAAGGCATCCAAATCGGTGCTCATGAAAAAGCACTTGAAATAGCGAGAAATATGATCAAATCCGGGATGTCTTTAGCAGATGTTTCCAAAATAACCGGTATCCCGGAAGAGGAAATAAAATAGTTTTGGAATTACTCAGAATCATAAACACTATACGGAATAATCTTCCTTAAAGGATTACAAATTAGTTATGAGTCCATTCAAGAAAGTCATTTATCCACAGATAAACGCAGATTTATGCAGATTAGGAGAAAATGAGCCTATGATAAGGTTTTGAGAGTTTTAGATTTTGAATCTGGAATTATCAAAGACGGGAGACCATAATGAAAAACTATCTTATGATACTATTAGCATTTGTTTTACTAAGTGGCTGTTGCATTAATAATAAGATGCCACGACCCAGAATGAGTAAAATTGAAGTTAAAGTTATTGATTGTAAATTAAGCGAAGGATCTATAATAGTTTCTTTTAGAATAAAAAACAATTATCACCGTCAAATATTTTTATATGATAGTTCATTGCTACAATTTTCTTATACTAGCAAAGCTAATCTTGAAATAATTTCTGATTCATTAATTGAGTTGAGAAAGACAAAAAATGGTTGGGAATATGAAAGTGGAAGTGGACTTCAAGTTGATATTCCTTTTGAAGTACCTGCCAATGAGGAAATTATACACAAGTATGTTTTTTCAATTGACATGTATAAATTTTCTAGTCTTCGTCCCATGCTTTGGGGAGGAATGGGGGAACACTTCTTTGATAATAATTTTCAGTGGAGTAGTAAAGCGAGTACAGCTTATTATTTTGAAGTTGAACCCTATTATTTTGATTTGCCTAAAGCAATAAAGGAGAACGGATGGAAAGAATAGCAATTAGAGTATTAATATTTCTTTTTACTTCATTGATCTTGGTATCTTGTTGTATAAACAAAAGAATTGATTACAATTATGATCATTCTATGCTTACAGAAATCCAGACTGTTGATTATGTTGATTCTGTGTTAACAATTCAATATAGTTTTGAGTTTAGTAAAGTACCTAAACGAAATGTTTTCATATTCCCAGACAATATTTTGTTGAAACTCTATACTCTTGACAATGCTGAAAAATCTGTATATGTAGGAAGCATAGAACCCAAGTTCAATTTTAAAGAAACTGTTGTTTCTTCTAATGATAAACATACTTTCAAAGTCTCTTATGATGTCAGAAAATTCAAATTAGATACATCAAGACCCCTGCTTATTTACGGAGCTTATTATTTAACTAAATTACCTGAAGTACCAGAGAAAATTCTTGATAAAATCGAAACGATTTGGATATTTTATTACGATTTTGGGAAAGAGAAGGACAATGCTTCCGAAGAATTTGAATTGAAGGAATAAAAATTTAGGTGTTTGGGTGTTTTGATCCTCTGAGAATGATTGTCTAATGCTGAAGTTTTCACATTTTTCAGCACAAATTGACCCGAACCTGGTTCCAACAGGAAAATTGACATACTTGGGAGAAGAGCCTGCCAGGCTCTTTAGAATATGACACTAGTGCGTCGTCTCCAGAGATGAAATTTTTAAGCATTCTTTTTGATTTTATCAGTCTTAATGTTTCTGAGTAAGAGTATTGAAAAAATAATGGCACTTAGATTAATAACAGGCATAATAAAAACTACCGGGATGACATTTGCCCCGTTCAGAGCCATGAAGATGATCTTGGCATTAAGAGCAGTCATAAGTAACGACAGGAAAATCATATAAATTGTCGTGAATAGATAACCCCAGGGATTTTTACGCAGTGCGAGATAACCGGAGATAAAAGCAAAGGGCAGAAAAATACCAAGATCAAATCCCTGCACAACCAAGGTTGTGTAATGCTCAACTTGTTCGGGAATGACAGTTCCATCCAGCATGGGTGGAATAATGATCTGCAACCATAACAGAGCTATCATTAAAGCATTAACCATCAGAAAGATCCCTGCGATCATGGGTATTTTTTCCGAGATAAGATTTTTGACCAATTTATCCATCCTATAAGAGAACAAAGTCAGGATAAAAGCAAACAGGGAAGCACCCATGAGGAAGACATAAGCCAGAAACATCCGGTTAAAATAAGCCATAGCAGTATAGAACAGATAGGTCAGGAAAAAATACAGTAAAGTGCCTGAGAGAAGGTACAGGCCCCTCAGGTAATTCTTTCTGGCCAGGACCAGGGAGATCAATAATAAAACCACACCTGCAAAAAGAGTGACATAATCCTGAGCAATTCCCTGAATTGCAACGTCGGCTGACATATGTTCATACAAGCCTTTGCCGTAAATTGTGATCATTTTCCCAGTGATAGATTCGAATTGCCAGTTGCCTTTTCCCGTTTGGGGATAAATTCCGTTGAAGGTGGCATATACAGCTACAACCATGATCAGGATGATCAATCTTGTGAGTATTTTCTTATTTTTCATATAAACTCCTTAAATCTAAGTTGATTGAGTACACTCCAAAAGTCATTTATCCACAGAAGAAACACAGATTTACACAGATTAGGAGAAAATGAATATTTACTAAGGCAGTTTAAGAGCCTTAGCTTTTGCATCTGAGTAAAATGAAGGCATATCTGAGTTTTATAATAATTCTAAAACACCAAGTTCAGACCTCCTGACATTAATTTGAACTCTCTCTTTCTTTTCGGATAACATCCAAATCTGCGTCTAACCGCGTTTTCCGTGTTAATCCGCGTTCTATTAAGCGTCTCTTCATCTTAATCTCTTTTCCCTTCTTAGAGCGTACTAAGAGATTATTTCAATTTCTTCGCTACTTCGAGAGCGAGTTCTTGAACAGGAACTGCAAGTTCGGCCAGGCGTATTTTGACATCCTGCATGCCGGGATTAGCAATGAAAGTACCGACCACTTCGCACTTAAAGAAGTTGGTTAGCAGGCCTGATATGCTGTCCATAACATGTTTATAAGCCAGGGGATTAGGATCACCTTGGGATGTGAGGAGAACGAATTTTTTACCGGGAAGGCGATTGATACTGAAGTCGGGATTAACAAAGCCGCAGAAGCGGTCGAGGAAGGTTTTGGCGGTACCGCAGATGTAATCCAGATAAATAGGAGCACTGAAAACGACAAGATCAGCTTCCAGCATTTTTTGAATAACCGGATTCAAATCATCTTTTTTAGTACAGTAACCTTCTTCCGGAGAAGTATATTCGCAATTACCGCAACCTTTGAAATTCAAGTCATACAGATATACATATTCAGTTTGGTGTCCCTGTTTTTCCAATTAATCACAAAAGACTTTGGTCAAGGTAGCACTCGAACCATTTTTCATGGCACTGCTGATTAATGCTAATATTTTCATAGATACCCTCCTATATTTAAAAAGAATTATGTTGAATAATTTCTTCGACCAGATATTCACAAATATTCCTGTCTTCTTTTTTGAATCCAATTCCTAACAAAATAATGTCTTTTTTTGTAGCAAGATACTTTTCATAATACTTTTTATCTTTAATCTGCTGCATAGCTTCTTTTGCTTGCCCTATCTTAAATTCCAGAATATAAACAAACTTTTCAGTCTCGATCACGGCATCAATTCTGCCTTTATTCGTCTGAACTTCGGCTTTTAAATAAACGCCAATCAGATTCAGAGTGATAAAGAGGATAGAATGATAGTATGCTTCATAGTCTTTCAGAAAGATTTCGTAAGGTATGGAGGCAAACAGAGCTTTAAGTTGTTGGATAAAATCATCTATTTGTTTTTTGTTCAAAATCCGAATCAATTTTAAAAGGATAGTATCATTTTTGCCTAATTTGGAGTAGTTATATGCTTCTAAAAGATGTTTATAAAAAGAAAAGCGTACTTCAGCATTAGGAAAATCAAGATGATAAGCACCAAGCTGGTCAATTTCTTTTACTGTTAAATATCCGGTTTGAAACATCAGGGAAGTTATATCCAAATTCCTTAGATCAAACTTATCAAAGAATGTGTCTGTAACCATAATCAGGCTCAATTCTTCAGGATCTATCATTTCTTTTTTAACAATATCTATGAGGAAAGTGGGTGTCCCGGAATTGAACCAAAAGTTTTGAAATGTTTCTTTAACCAGAAAATTGAGCAGAGAAAATGGATTATAGACAAACGAAATACCATCCCAAGAATAACCATTATACCAGAACTTTATTTTCTCCATTATTTCTTTTCTGGTATAATCAAGTTTTTTCTGGATGATCTCCAAATAATTTGAGTAGTAAAATTCGATTTCAGCTTCGGTATATCCGAGAAGTTTGCAGTATTTTTGATCCATAGTCAGATCGTAAAGATTGTTCAAGTCGGAGAAAATAGACACTTTAGAGAATTTACTCACTCCTGTAAAGAGAACAAATTTTAAGAAGCTATCCATAGGCTTAATGACAGAGTAGAAGTTTTTTAAAGTATCTCTGTTTTCTTCTGCTAAATCCAGGTCTTTTCCCAAATAATCTATGATGGGTTTATCGTATTCATCAATCAGAATAACTACCTGAGAAGCAAACTTTTGAGACAATTTCTCAATTAAGGAAATAAGCATTTCTTTGGAAGTTCCGTAAGAGATATCCTTGATGCAATACAAGTCGGCATTCCGGATTATGATATTTTTAAGTGCGGTAATTAATCCCTGTTCTTTATAATCAGTGCTGCTTAAATCTATTTGGATGACAGGATATTTCTTCCATTCAAGCTTATCATAGATCCATAACCCTTGAAAAAGCTCTTTATTCCCGGTAAATAATTCAGCCAGAGTATTGATCAGTAAAGATTTCCCAAAACGTCGGGGTCGTGAAAGAAAACAATACTTTAAATCTTCGATTAAATGATAAAATATTTCGGATTTATCAACATAAATATAGTTGTTTTCAATGATTTCTCTGAATCCTTGCACCCCTAAAGACAACTTTTTCATCCGAACCTCCAAAATGCCATATTATTAATTTGTCTGAGAAAGTCAAGATTTGTGAAAAAGTGCATGGCGAATGAGCAAACCAGGTCTCTCTTTTACACAATATCACCTCAATTCTTGTTTATTCTTGACATTATTTAATTCAGAATTCTAATGGAAGAAAAAAGGATTGTGATAAACTATGAAATACTTTAAGAAAATAATCGGCAAGAAATGCTATCTATCCCCCATTTGTTATGATGATGCTCAAGCCTACACAGAATGGCTGAATGATTTACAGGTTGCCATGAATATGGATATTGTGGACCAACAGATTTCCTTGTACAGAGAGAAAGATATTCTGGAGAATATGATCAGAAAAGGTGAGTATATCTTCGGGATCATCGATATGGATACCAATAAACTGATTGGAAATTGCGGATTACATGAAATTAATCAGAAAGATCAAAGCTGTATCCTCGGGATCTTTATCGGTGAAAAGGATTACTGGAATCAGGGATACGGAGAAGAAGCCAGCACACTTATACTGGATTATGCGTTCAGTGTTTTGAATATGCACAATGTTTCACTCAAGGTATTTGAATTTAATAAGAGAGCTGTCAGATGTTATGAGAAATGCGGATTTAAAATAATTGGCAGAAAAAGAGAGTCCTTCTTTTTTGCAGGCAAGAGATTTGATGAAATCTATATGGATATATTGGCTCAGGAATTCAAGAGTCCTTATATCGTGAATGTGATGAATCATACGGAAAAAACCACAAAACCTTCTAAACTTGAAATAGTATAGTTATGTTTCGCAAGATAAAAGGACAGGATAAAGTAGTCCGGATACTTCAGAGAGCTATAGAAGAGAATCGGATAGCACAGGGTTATTTGTTTTATGGGCCGGAAGGAGTGGGGAAATTTACCACAGCCTTGTATTTGGGTATGGCACTCAACTGTTATTCCGAGCATGAGAAGAAACCGTGCGGAGTGTGTAATTCCTGTCAGAAGTTTTTAAAACTATCTCACCCTGATCTGATCTATCTTTTTCCTATTCCCAATATGGACTTGGGAGTAGATGGAGATTTGAAAGCCAAGGATGCCAAGCATATTACAGAATACAATGAATACATGGAAAATAAGGTCAACACTCCCTACAAAGAGTTCTTTTTCTCCACGAATACGGCAATCAGGATCGAGAGTGTGCGGATGCTGCAGCATCGGGTAAGCTTTTCTGCTAATGAAGCTAAATATAAAACTATAATAATTGAGGGTGCAGATCAAATGACAGAAGAAGCTTCAAACGCTTTTCTGAAAACACTCGAAGAACCTCCACCCAATACGATCATTGTTTTGACGACGACCAAGGTAAATTCCTTACTTCCGACCATCATTTCACGGTGTCAAAAAGTAGCTTTCAATTCCTTGAATCCGGAAGTAATTGAGGAGGAATTGACCAATAAGTTTAATATTAGTGCAACTGCAGCCAGGATTTATGCCCGTATTTCCAACGGAAATCTGGAAAAAGCAATTAAACTTACTGAGGATGGTAAGATAGAAACTCTGCAGGTTGTGACGGAATTTATCAAATTAGTACTCGAACAAGATGATCTTAAAACCATAGAATTTATCTCGAATTTCAAAGGAATCAAGAACGGAACTCTTTTCAAGGACATGATCTCATATTTACAACTGTATTTGTATGATATTACAATGTTTTTGAACGGGCAGGAATTGGTCAATGTGGACAAAGTTGATTTAGTTAAGATTGCTGTAGCCCGGAACCCCTATTTAGAAGACAGAATTCCTGAACTCATGAATTTTTTGGAGGAGATGCGGTATCGCTTTGAAGGGCATGTTAATCCTCAATTGATTCTGACGGAAGTCTATTTCACATTAAATGAAGTAATTAATGAAACAAAAATAAATTAAAGGAGAAACTTATGGAAAAAAAACTTCTTCTGGGTGATGAAGCGTTTGCTCAGGGAGCTTTGGATGCCGGCTTATCCGGTGTTTTTGGTTATCCCGGGACACCTTCGACAGAGATCACCGAATACCTTCAGCACAGTAAAGAAGCTGCGGAAAGGAAGATTCACAACAAGTGGGCTTCCAATGAAAAGACAGCTTATGAAGCAGCAATGGGTATGTCATATGCAGGAAAGAGAACACTTGTAACCATGAAACATGTTGGCTTGAATGTAGCAGCCGATCCTTATGTTAATTCTGCTTTTACCGGCGTAAATGGCGGTATGATCCTCGCAGTAGCCGATGATCCGAGTATGCACTCTTCCCAAAACGAGCAGGATTCCCGTTTCTTTGCCAAGTTTGCTTTATTGCCTGTATTGGAACCCTCCAATCAGCAGGAAGCTTATGATATGGCGAGTTATGGATTCGATCTGTCTGAAAAGTACAGATTACCTGTAATGGTGAGATTTACAACGCGTTTATCCCACTCCAGATCAGGTATTTCTCAAAAACCAGTCAGAGCCGAAAATACTTTGGCTTTGCCCAAAGAAAAGAACCAGTTTGTACTACTTCCCGCTATTGCCCGCAGAAAGTTTCAAGCTTTGTTGGCAGAGCAGGATAATCTGATCAAAGAATCTGAGAATTCACCTTTTAATAAATATACAGATGGACCGGATAAATCTCTTGGAATCATTGTATGTGGTCTGGGTTATAATTATTTGATGGAGAATTTCCAGGATAAAGAATGTACTCATCCTATTTTGAAGATCAGTCAATATCCTTTACCCAAGCAGCAAATTCAAAAAATAGTAACTGAGTGCGAAAAGATACTTGTAATAGAAGAAGGAGCACCTTTGGTAGAAGAAATGATCAAAGGTTATCTGGCTATTGGTGTGAATATCACCGGCAGACTGGACGGTACCTTACCCAGAGCTGGAGAACTTAATCCCAATATCGTTGCAAAAGCTTTAGGCCTCAATGATACTTACGGACTTCCTATTCCTGAAGTTGTAGCTCCACGCCCACCAGCATTATGTATCGGCTGTCCTCATATTGATACTTATAATGCTTTGAATGAAGTATTACAAGAGTATGGTACCGGGCATGTTTTCTCTGATATCGGATGTTACACTCTCGGATTCCTGCCTCCATATCAGTCTATCAACAGTTGTGTAGATATGGGAGCCTCAATAACTATGGCGAAAGGTGCTGCTGATGCAGGTCTGTTCCCTTCTATTGCAGTGATTGGAGATTCAACGTTTACCCACTCTGGTATGACAGGTTTGATTGATGCAGTTAATGAAAACAATAATATTATAGTTCTCATTCTTGATAACAATACAACTGCTATGACTGGCGGACAGGATTCCTCTGCTTGCGGCAGACTGGAAGATATCTGTAAAGGCTTGGGAGTCAAAGAAGAACATATCAGAATCGTAAATCCTTTGAAGCGTCATCATGCTGAGATTGTAGAGATCATGAAAGAAGAATTGGCTTACAATGGTGTTTCAGTGATCATACCCCGCAGAGAATGTATTCAGACACTTTCACGCAAGAACAGAAAAATGTTGGAGGGAAAATGAAAGCGGATATTATTTTAGCAGGCGTAGGCGGACAGGGGATTCTCTCCATTGCCACTATTATTGGATATGCAGCACTGAAAAAAGGATTGTACCTTAAACAGGCAGAAGTACACGGAATGAGTCAAAGAGGCGGAGATGTACAGTCACATTTAAGAATTTCAGATAAGCCAATTTATTCGGATCTGGTACCTTTTGGTCAGGCTGATATGATACTTTCTGTAGAGCCAATGGAATCCTTGCGTTATTTGCCATATTTGGCAGATGCAGGCTGGTTGATCACTAATACAAAGCCTTTTGTAAATATTGTTAAGTACCCGGAATTAGAAACTATCCTTGAAGAGATCAAAAAAGTAAAACATAATATTGCCATTGATGCTGATGATATGGCCAAATCTATAAAGGCACCCCGTTCAATGAATATGATCATGATGGGTGCAGCTTCCATATTCCTGGAACTTTCTTCTGAGCTTTTCGAAGAAGGCATTAAGACTGTTTTTGCTTCTAAAGGCGAAGAAATTGTTAATGTCAATCTCCAAGCCTATAATCTTGGGAAAGAGTATTCGATGAGTCATAAGGGATAGTTGTTAGTGTGCAGTGGGCAGTGAAATAACTCACCCCCGGCCCCTCTCTTGCGAAGAGAGTGGAGTGAAGGGTGGCATCGATTTGTAGGGGCTGACTCCCATGTCAGCCCGTAGATTGGCAACATGCGTCAGTGGGAAAACATATACAACCCCCTCTCTTAACACGGGAGGGGGATAGTTTGAATCATAAATTATTGAGGAGAATATGAACAAGAAGATATTGATCATAACAACTGGTGGTACAATTGCCATGCGGTATGAAAAAGACAAGGGGATAGTTCCTGCAGAGGATCTGGTTGATTTTTTGAAATCATTTCCACAGATTTCGAATGTAGCAGATGTGGAAGTCTTTGAGTTTTCCAATATACCAAGTCCATATATGACTCCTGAGAAGATGTTTGAATTAGCCCAAGTGGTGGATTTAAAGTCCATTGATTTTGACGGGGTTGTGATAACTCATGGAACGGATACAGTTGAGGAAACTGCATATTTACTGGATTTAGTACTCAATACGAAGAAGGCTGTAGTCTTAACCGCTGCCATGCGGAGCGGGGGAGATCTGGGATTGGACGGTCCCCGGAATATTGTAGGTGCAGTACGTGTAGCCAGTCATCCGGAATCTGTTGATAAGGGTGTTTTAGTCGTGATGAATGATGAAATTCATACAGCGAGGGATGTAGTCAAAGCAGATACAGGCAAATTGGATTCCTTTGTATCACTTGGTTACGGAATTTTGGGTATAGTGGATTCGGATAAAATAATTTATCACCGGAGCACACTATATAATGAGAAGATCTGGACCGATAAGCTGGAAACAAATATTGATTTGATCAAAGCTACAGTTGGGATGGATTCGAGGTATATAGATAATTCTGTGGAACATGGAGCAAAAGCCATTATAATTGAAGCTTTTGGCCGGGGAAATCTGCCGGATACAGTTGTGCCGGCCTTGATTAATGCTATTGAAAAGGGTGTGCTGATAATTATCACCTCCAGAGCATATACAGGAAGAGTTTTACCTGAATATGGTTATGAAGGTGGAGGACTGGATCTCAAGAATATTGGTTGTATTTTAGCAGGAGACTTAAGAGGAGTAAAAGCCAGAATTAAAATGATGGTACTATTCGGCAAATATAAGAGCTCTGAAATTGTGAGAAAGTTCTTTCTCTCAACCGTAGAATAAAATGAAAAAAAGATCGATAGTTAAACTAAGAAACAAAGCTACTCTTATTTTAACTCTATATCTGATTTTATTATTTGCCTTCTTTTTATTACTTGGTTTTTTATTATTGAACAACATGCTGTATAAGAAGGATGTGACGAGTCTCACACGCATTATGCAAGGTACACAGATTGTCTATAACCGGCAGTTGAATCAGGTGTTGGAGAGGACAACTTTTTTAAGTGAGCATTATAATCTGTCCGCCTTCTTTAATACAAAATCACTCTTAATAAAGATTAAGAAAGATAATCCCATGTTGGACGGATTTTTTCTTGTTGCAGACAGTATTCCCTACGGCAGTAATTTTTCATTGGATACAAACCTGATTAATGATCTTAAGAAGAAAGCTTTTTCCGGTGAAGCCCATTCCTCGTTTATAAAAGATAAAGAGATAATCCGGATAATTGGTTATGTCCCTCTCAAAAACAATGAGGTTATCTATGGATGCCTGATCACAGTTTGGAAATTTACTCAGGTAGAGAACATTTACCCGGAATTAGTACGTGACCTGAATATTAGAATTTTACCTACACCAGACAGAAAAAAAGACATACCACCGAGTGTCCAGGAGATTATTGATCAAATCAATACCTCTGACGAGCAAATCTATATTGAGAATGTTAATAATGAGCTCATTGCCTATAGTTTTATAAAAGACATTTATGAACAACCGATCGCCTTGAAGATAATAATAACAGAGAGAATATTGAAGGAGCAATTATTGCTTTCTTTTTGGTTGATTGGCATAATATTAGTAATTATTTCTGTACTAACAGCCTCATATTTAGCCAAGAAGTTTTCAGATTATTTAATGATTCCGGTCGAGAATCTAAGTTATGAGATGGATGATATTGCCCGAAATCCCTTGGAAGCGAGTTCTATTGAAGTTAGTAAATATCCTGCATTGGATATATTAGTGTCATCCTTTAACGGTATTCTGACTTCTTTTCAGAATTCCAGTTATGCAGAAAGGAAGTATCAGCATTTGGTTGATAATCTATCTGAGGGTGTTTTCTGGGCAGATAGTAAGGGAAATTTGATTATCTCTAATTTTTCTTTTCAAGCTATTTTCCAGGAAGAATTGACGAATACAGAGAATAATATATTTGAAATATTCAATTTGGAAGACAACTATTTGGAAAATTTGAAGAAATTTCCTGTAGGAATAAGTGAAATTGAACTTAATGACAAATATTATCTCTTACTGTTAAACCAGATGCATATTGGTAATGAAGATGATTTTTTTGGGATAATCTCAGATATAACAACCCAAAAGCACAGTGAAATTGCGAGAACAGCAATGGAAATCAAACTTGCTCAATCGGAGAAACTGGCGAGTATCGGACTATTGATCGAAGGTATCTGTCATAATTTGAACACACCTCTTAACAATATTCTGGGTTATTCCCAAATAATTGCAGAATCTCTTCCTGATAATAAGATCTTGGGTAAGATTTTGGATAATGGCAGAAAATTGGCTGAAATAATAAAATCGCTCCTGAATCGTGCTTATGATGAGCGGGTTTTTGCTCCCAGAGAAGTAAATATCAATGATCTTGTGACCAAAGAGATAGATTTTTATCAACATAATCTCTTTTTCAAAAACAAGGTGGAGAAAGTTATTTCTTTGATGGAAGAACTTCCCGTTTTTGTTTGTGTTTACAGTGATATCAGTCAAATAATTTCCAATCTGATCAACAATGCAATTGAGGCACTTAAAGACAGTGAAAATAAGAAGATTTTTATTTCTACCTATTTAAGTCAAAAATACATCGTAGTAGAAATTAAGGATACCGGCAGGGGGATTTCCAAGGATGTTTTGGGTAAGATTTTTGAACCTTTCTACAGCTCAAATAACACTGATACGACAAAAGTACGCGGATTAGGGTTGTCGATCTCCAAGCAACTCATTTCTACATATAAGGGAGAAATCAAAGTGGAAAGCAGTCCTCAGGGATCTTGTTTCTCAATTTTGTTACCAATATAATTCAATCATAATTATAGTGAAATTATAAGTGGAGTTAGGGAAAAAATGTAGTATGTATGGGGAGAATTGATGAAAAAAAAGTCAAGAAAAACCACGTTAGTGGTTGAAGATGTACTTCGAGAGAAAAATTCAGACATAGAACTTTCTGAAACTTCGGTAATGGAAAATTTACTCGCTGCTTTAAAGAACAGTGAAGAGCTTAATCAGAACATTACGACTAATTTACCGGTTATGGTTCTTATTCACCAAAGTAAGAAAATTGTATATGTTAATCAGGAAGTTATTAATCAAACCGGCTATACGAAGGAAGAAGCCCTGAATTTCTCTATCAATGATTTCCTTAATGAGGAAGATAAGCTGAAAGTTGCTGATATTATAAAAAGACGGATTGGAGGAGAAAACGTTCCTGATTATGAGGTTTCATTCTATAAAAAAGACAAATCAAGAGTCTTTGTTATGGTCAGAGCCATTATTATTCAGTATAAAAATGCCCCAGCCTTTTTAATTGTTTTAACAGATATAACAGATCAGAAAAAAGTGGAAGAAGAGCTGAAAGCAAGTGAAGAAAAATATCGACTGCTCATTGAGAATCAAGGTGAAGGTGTAGCTATTGTTGATTTGGAGGAGATGTTTATCTTTACTAATAGAGCAGCAGAGCAGATGTTTGGAGTTCCTGCCGGAGGCTTGATGAACAGGCGTTTGAGCGATTTTGTCATACCCGAACAGATGCCATTCATTTTAAATGAATCACAAAAACGAATGAGGGGCGAAAAATCCACCTATGAAGTTGATATTGTTACACCTCTTGGAAAAGAAAAGAGTTTGTTGGTCACCGCAACTCCTCAAATGAACCGGGAAGGTTTACTTACTGGTACGTTCGGTGTTTTCAGAGATATCACTGAAAGAAAAAAAGCCGAAGATGAGTTGAATCTGGAACGTCTCTTTTCCAAATCCATTATCGAGAGTCTCCCTGGTATTTTCTATCTTCATACCTACCCGGAAGGAAAACTGGTACTTTGGAATAAACAGCATGAGACAATATTTGGCTTTACTGCTGAAAACATTCAGGATCGTAATTTTTTTGATTGGCATACTCCGGAATCCAAACAAACAGTCATGGCTGCTATAGAAGAAAAAATGAGAACAGGTCATGGCTCTACGGAAGGCGAGTTGCTGACCAAAGATGGTCGGGCAATACCATTCTATCTTACAGGATCAAGATTTGAAGCACACGGACAACAGTATTTATTGGGCATCGGAATTGATATTACTGAACGCAAACTCGCCGAAAGAAAAATCCAAAGTCTGTTAGATGAAAAGGATCTTATTTTGCAGGAAGTCCATCACAGGATTAAAAACAATATGAACACAATAAATGCTCTACTTACCCTGCATGCAGAAACTTTGCAAGAATCTGCAGCAATTGATGCACTCAAAGATGCCAGCAGCCGGGTGCAAAGTATGGCCTTGTTGTATGATAAATTATATCAGACTGCCGATTTCAAAGCAATGTCTTTGGCAGAATATATCTCTCCTTTGGTGGAGCAAATTATCGGTATCTTCCCCCATAGAGGAACCATTAAAGTGAAAACAGATTTGGAAGATATCCCCCTGAGTACAAAAAAATTATCTGCTTTGGGAATAATTATCAACGAACTTTTGACTAATATTATGAAATATGCCTTCGAAGATCGGGAGGAGGGGATCATTTCTGTATCAGCTACTGCACATAACAATAAAGTTTGTATAATTATTCAGGATAACGGCAACGGTATTCCGGATACAATAGATTTTGAAAAAACAAGCGGTTTTGGACTAATGCTGGTAGGATTATTGACTAAACAAATTGATGGTACAATTCGGATAGAACGGAAAGAAGGCACGACGATAGTACTCGAGTTTCAAAAGTAATGTTGCCGATAAAAGAAAGAAATAAAATTTGTCTTGACATTAAATAAAATATAACCCTAAATTGGAAAAATCCCTAATGGATAAAAATGATCTCTTTTTTATTCATTATCGAAACCAAGAAGGAGGATATTATGAAAAAGCTAATTGCTTTATTTGTTTTTATCTGTTGTACAGGCTTCCTGTCTTCAGCAACAATCGAGGTAACCTATACAGGCTTTAATGCCGAACAGCAAGCTGCCTTTGAATATGGCAAAACCTTATGGGAACCTGTCATTAATGCTTCGAATGTTCCCATTAAAATCAATGCCAGATTTCAACAACTGCCTGGTTTTGTTATTGTTACCATTCCCAATTTAATCCGGAACTTTTCCGGAGCACCTCAGCCCAACATTTGGTACCCAAACGCTTTGGCCAATGCTCTTACGGCAACAGAATTGAATGTAGGCGAGGCAGATGTTGATTTCTTCATCGGCTCAAATAACTCGTGGTACTATGGAACAGATGGCAATTGCCCTGCCGGACAGTATGACTTTGTGACAGAAGTTATGAAAGGAATCAGTTACGGGTTAGGATATATGTCCTCTTTTTATGTCTCACAGGGTATGGGCACATACGGACAACTCAACCCCAGTGTGTTAGGTCTTACAACTTCCTTCCCCTGGGAACCTATGCAGGGTGCACCGGTTTTATATGATACTTTTATCTGCAATACTCAGGGTCAATTTTTAACAGATATATCCCAGTTTACCAATATTTCTACCGCCTTAGCTGCCCAAATTACCGGAGGAAATCTCCGTTTTGAGGGTCAAAATGCAGTGCAAAACAATTTAGGTGAACAACCTGTCCTTTATGCTGGAACATTCAATTTGGCTCAAACTGCCAGACTCTCCAACAATGTTTACAGTACTACAGAAAACATTGCCGGATGCCCTACAGGCGTTCAGGGTGCTGCTCACCAAAAACCTTCACCAATTGTCATAGGCATGCTTAAGGACATGGGCTGGACTTTTAATCTTAGTAGTTTGCTGACTCCTCCACAGGAACTCGAAGCCGAAATCGAAGACAGCTCTATTGTACTTAACTGGCAATGTCCGGTTGATTTTTATAATATTCACGGCTTTGTCATTTACAGAAATGATACTGTGATCGATACAACTCAGGAACTTACTTATACTGATCTAAATGTTGCAAACGGTGCATACTCTTATAAAGTTAAAACACTCTATTCCATGGGAGAATCTGACTATTCTCAAGCTGCTGAAGTTACCGGAACAAATGATCAGACAAATAATATCAGCTATCCTGTGCAGATCAAAAACTTCCCAAATCCTTTCAGAGATCAAACTTCAATTTCTATCAAGCTGGAAAAATCAACTTCAGCTCTTCTGGAAATATTTGATATTAAGGGAAGACTTTTAAACTGTCTGGCGAATAATACTTTGAACTCTGGTACCCATAATATTACCTGGAATGGCACAGATAAAAATGGTAAAAAACTTCCTTCGGGTGTTTATTTTACAAGACTTAAAACAGAGAACTCCTCTGTTACGAAGAAAATCCTTATCATTAAGTAAGGACTAACGTCAGGCTTGCTGTGATTATTCTCTCTATGTTAAGTGAAAAAGTATTTGGTTAAAGCCGATATAGAGAGATGTAGTAAGTCCGTGGGATAAACATACTCAAGGTGCTTCCAGGACGTTGGATGCTTTCTTCAAAAGTCCGTAGGACGTAAGGTATCATTTCCCTAAGTCCGTAGGACGCAAGATGTTAGCCTGCAGCTTTAGCTGCAGGTATGCATATTCCACACCATCGTCCGGTAGGACGACAGATTATTATAAAGGAAATTTCATGTCTGCTTATACTCATTTATTATATCACCTGGTATTCGGTGTAAAAGACAGAACCTGTTACATCAAAGAGGATGAACTTAACCGTCTGCATTCATATCTTGCCGGCATAATTAAAAACCTCAAAGGCATCCCTGTCATTGTCAATGGCATGAATGATCATGTACATATCCTTTGTTACACACCTTCTGTAATCAGCATTTCTGATTTCGTTAAATCCCTTAAAGGTAATAGCAGTCATTGGATGAACGAGACTTTCCGATCAAACAAACCAAAATTATACTGGCAAGAAGGTTATGGCATATTTACGGTTAGTTATGATAATTTGGAAATAATCAAATCCTATATTTTTAATCAACAGGAACATCATAGGAAAAGTGATTTTACTCAGGAATGGCAAACAATAATTGAAGAAATTACAAAATGGAAAACCTCTATCAACTACGACCAAAATGACTAATAATCTTTCATCCTACCGGATGAGGGAGTTGAATACCATGTACCTGCAGCTGAAGCTGCAGGCTAACATCTTGCGTCCTGCGGACTATTCAGAGAATATACAAGGACCGAAGTAATGTATTAGTCCTTTATATTTCTTAAAAATATTTATGCGACCATGCTTCCCATTACGTTTTAAGCAAACAAAAAATGCATTAAATGTCGCTATTAGTTAACTGCAAAACTGAATTATTTACAAACAGCTCAAGAATTCGAAAAAAATACTTTACCAATTCATTTTATTTTTTAAATTTGACTTTGTTGTGAAAAGTGGTTAAGATATGGATAAGTAATAAGAATGGGGAGAATAAAAGACAATGAAAAAATTGCTTGTTTTAGTTACAGTACTAATACTGTTGGTATCGGTGTTAAATTTAAATGCAAAGGGGAAGGTTATTAAGATGAAAACAGGATTGGAGATGGAAGTCCTTAAAAAGGGACATGGGGATGCTTGTAAGAAAGGTGATTATGTACGAGTACATTACACCGGTTGGTTACTCGATGGTAAGAAATTTGACAGCTCTGTTGACAGAAAGACACCGTTTGATTTTGCTCTTGGAGCAGGGCAAGTTATCAAAGGTTGGGATCAGGGTGTTGAAGGCATGAAAATTGGCGAAAAGAGAATGTTGACCATTCCTTCTGATTTAGCCTATGGTGACAATGGTGCCGGCGGAGTTATTCCTCCCAAAGCAACTTTGAAATTTGAAGTTGAATTACTAGAAATCAACCCTAAGAAGTAGTGGAGAATTAGATGAGTAAAAATCCTTTTTTCGAAAAATGGACAACACCATACGGAACCGTACCATTTGAACAAATCAAATTAGAACACTACTTACCGGCATTAGAGAAAAGTTTGGAGAAAGCCAGACAAATTATTGCCAAAATAAAAGAGAGTAAAGATAATCCAACCTTTGATAATACTTTGGTTGCCATGAGTGCAGCACAGGATGATTTAAATGATGTTACAAACGTTTACTATAATCTTATGTCCTGTGAATCTGATAATGAATTTAAGGAATTGGCAAATAAGATTTCACCACTTTTAGCAGGATTTTATTCTGAAATTTTGTTGGATGAAATTCTTTTTGGAAAAATCAAAGCTATTTATGAAAATCAGGACGGTTTGAATGCTGAGCAAAAACGTTTAGTAGAGATCAACTATAAAGATTTTATCAGAAATGGAGCTTTGCTGAACGGCGATAAAAAAGTAAGACTCGAAGCCTTAGACCAGGAATTATCTGTTTTAAGCCCTCAGTTCTCCAAGAATTTATTGAATGCCTCAAATTCTTTCCAACTATTAATAACAAATGAATCAGAACTGGAAGGATTGCCCGAATCTGCTAAACAGGCAGCTAAAGATTTAGCTGTAAAAAAGGATCAGACTGGCTGGATTTTTACTTTACAAGGACCTTCTATCATTCCTGTTTTGACATATGCCAAGAATCGTGCTTTAAGAGAAAAAATCTACAGAGCTTTTCATTCAAAAGCATTTAATGATGCTTATGATAATACTGACCTGATTAAAAAAATAGTTTCTCTGTACCAGGAAAGAGCTGAACTCCTGGGCTATAAAACCCATGCAGATTACGTTCTGGAAGAAAGAATGGCTGAAGATACTAAAACTGTGCATGAATTTCTGGATAAAATTTACCAGATCGCTTTTCCAGCAGCAGAAAAAGAAATGCAGGAAGTGAAGGATTTGGCAAAACGTGAGGATAATCTTGATGATTTCCAGGTTTGGGACAGCAGTTATTATTCTGAAAAACTGAAGAAAGAAAAGTATGATTTCAATGAAGAAGAATTAAAACCCTACTTTAAAATGGAAAATGTCATTTCCGGACTTTTTACAGTCGCTAACAAATTATTTGGTATCAATCTTAAAAAAGTAACCAATATTCCACTTTATCATAAAGATGTGGAAACATATGAAGTTCATGATGCAGATAATAGTTTTCTGGGCATATTATATGTTGATCTTTATCCAAGAGAAACAAAGAGTGACGGTGCCTGGATGACTTCTTATCGAGGTCAGGGCTTGTACAGAGGCGAAGTTGTACGTCCTTTGATCTCAATTGTTGGGAATATGACTCCTTCCACTTCTGAATCTCCCTCTTTACTCAGACTGGGTGAAGTGCGGACTATATTCCATGAATTCGGTCATGCTTTACATGGCTTGTTAAGTAATTGTACTTATCAATCTTTAGCAGGAACTAATGTGTATAGAGATTTTGTAGAATTACCAAGTCAGATCATGGAAAACTGGGTTACTGAGAAAGAGGCCTTAAACCTTTTTGCCCGTCACTATCAGACAAATGAAATTATCCCGGACGAATTAATCGAAAAAGTTAAAAAAGCCGAGACTTTCAACAAGGGCTTATTTAATATTCGTCAATTGAACTTTGGTATGCTTGATATGGCCTGGTATGATAAAGATAACAGAAAAGTTACTGATGTAGCTTCTTTTGAAGAAATGGCTATCAGTAAATTACGCTTGTTACCCAAAGTTGATGGTTGTTTAACCTCTACCAGCTTCTCACATATTTTTGCCGGCGGATACTCTTCAGGATATTATTCCTATAAGTGGGCTGAAGTATTAGATGCGGACGCTTTTGAAAAATTCCTGGAAGAAGGTGTTTTCAATAAAGAAACGGCAAAATCTTTCAGAGATAATATTCTTTCTAAAGGGAATTCCGAACATCCTATGAATCTTTACATAAAATTCAGAGGAAGAAAACCGGACCCTAATGCTTATTTGAGAAGAGACGGATTGATATAAAAATGGGCTACAGCCCATTTTTAGTGGTCAGTGGTCAGTAGTCAGGTGTCAGCGGAGAGAATGACATTAGACATACTATAATTGACGGCTAGATAAATAATCGTATTTAAGGCAGGTGCAAACCTGCCTTTTTTTTATCCACTATTAACTACTCACGATTAACCATTAACCAGTAACTATTAACTACTTACCATTAACCATTATATCTCAATTCCCTTCTTGTCCATTTAGTCCATATAGTCCATATCAAGAAAAAGTATTCTTCCCCCAGACTCATGACTATGGACTCATGACTATGAACTCACTCACCCTACCCCTTCATTTCAATAACCAGGAGATGTGAAGTTTCTATTGCTTTAATATTCAAAATCTCAGCTTTAATTTCCAGAGCATCGCGGGCATTTAACTCTTCATTGTTGATCAAAGCTATTCCTTCAATTTGCACCAAATAAGCTTGTCTGCCAGTATGGACGGGGAAACTGATTTCCTTATCTTTATCGAGTTCCATAACGTAAATATTGGCATCCTGAAATATTTTTACAGGTGCTGAGCCATTTTTATCAGAGACAATATGCAACCATTTATTTTTCCGATCATCCCAGGGAACCTCAAGATCACCATAATCCGGGGTATGACCTTTTTTGTCGGGGAGGATCCAAATTTGCAGTATTCTGCACATTTGTTTTGCATTATTATATTCACTGTGATAAACACCAGTACCGGCACTCATATACTGCACATGTCCTCTTGTAAGTGTTCTCATATTACCCATGCTGTCGCCATGCGTCAGAAATCCTTCTACGATATAGGAAATAATCTCCATATCGTTGTGAGGATGAGTAGAAAATCCCTTTTCCGGATGAATCAGATCATCGTTGAGTACCCGTAAAACTCCGAAATGGAGGTTATGAGGGTTGTAATATTCAGCAAAAGAAAAATGAAAGATGCTTTGTAACCAGCCCAGATTACTATGTCCCATATCATTATGATCTATTTTTCGCAGCATTTTATTCTCCTATACCTGGGTATTCCCATGTATAAAGATAATATAAGATTTAGTTGATTTGGTGCAAGAAGAATAAGATAAGGTCATCACACTGCGGTACTCTTAATAGAACGCGGATTATTACGGAAAAAGCGGATAGACGCGGGTTTGAAAGTTTTTGTTCTGAAACAGAAAGGGAGATTTTATTAATAAGAGACTCTAATTAATTGTTAATTTTTGGGAACTTTATCTAATAAGGCATCTGACAGAATGGATTTACTTCTATTTGAGGTTTGACCCGGATTGTGCAGTAGAGGTTTGCAAACTGGGTCGAAGATCGTGAAGAGTGAAGGTTTGCAATCGAACGAGGTTATATAATAAATATATGGTGAGTGAGATTGTAAGTCCTTCAAATTCACTAGCTTCAGCCAGATTGTAAAGATTCTACTGCACAGTTCGGGTTTAATCGGAGAAGTGTTTTGAGATTAAGAAAAAAAGCTGGACGTAAAAACAAGGATTGTATAAAATCTCAACATGAGAAATTTGATGGAGGGGATAATGAATAAATTGATACCTGACTTCATAGCAAAGAAGTTTTCGCAGGGTTTGACAGAGGGCTCTTTTCAGGGAGCAGCACTATTTTTAGATATAAGCGGATTTACGAAACTAACGGAAAAATATCTGGAAAAGGGGAAAGAAGGTGCGGAGAGTCTCACAGGAATAATCAATAAACTATTTAGTGAAATTATCAATAAGATATATATGCAGCAGGGATTTGTGACTACTTTTGCAGGAGATGCTTTGACAGCAGTTTTCCCGGCAGGTGAGGGTTTAACATCTGAAGAGGTATGCCGGAATGCTTTGTATAGTGCACAAAGTATCTGTAATTTTATTGTGGGCCAGAATTTGAGAGATTTTGAAGGCAATACATATTGGTTGAGTTTGAAGATAGGAATTTCTTTTGGATCGATCGAGTGGGGGATCGGTGGTAATCCTCTGAAGATTTACTGGTTCAAAGGCAAGACAATCGAATCCTGTGCATTAGCAGAAAAGTTGGCTACACCGATGGAAATAATTACAGATCAGGAATTCTTCCAGATTTTGTATCCTGATCAGACACCCAATCTAACCAAATATCACAAATTTAAAACCAATGAAACGATTATCCAACCAACGGTTAAAGCATCAACAGATATAGCAGGCATGCCTGTGCAAAGGGAAGTGCAATTGAATTTTCAGCCTGATTACCTTACAGATAATCAGTTTATAGGTGAATTTAGAGATATAGTCATAGTATTTGTAAATTTTCAGGAGACTCGTTTACGTTTGGATTTTCAGGAATTCATTCAGCTATTGTTAACAACAGGTCGG
>CAYQPF010000077.1:0-23588 GCA_964419225.1 uncultured Candidatus Cloacimonadota bacterium
GTGGCAGTCAGGGAACCTGCAGTAAGAGTAAGGCCTGTGTAAGTACTGCCGGGTTTAATGGTTAAACCATTAGGGAGGGTAACAGTTCCGCCCGAGTAGGTATTGTTAATCACAACCTGAGGCAATTGACTTGTTGTAATAGTACCGGTGTTGGTAAATGTTTGATTTCCGAAAGAAGAAGTGAAGGCTAAAACATTACCGTCAGATCCATTAAAGGTCATAGTACCAGAGTTGGTAATATTTCCAGGGTAGGCGACACTGTTTCCCTTCATCGTAAGAGTGTAACCGAAGCCAGAGCTGAAAGTACCGGTGCCGTTAATGGTCAGATCACCATTGATTGCAACAGTTCCGTTCATGGTCACACCAGGATTATTAGTGCTGTTGACTACAACATTTGGAAGTGAGCCGATAATTCTGAAAGTTGAAGAAACAGCAGTGGCTGAAGTTCCCAGAGTCAAAGTTCCACCAGTGATGTTTACAGATGCTGAAGGATCAGCACCTCTGATCTCAGTATAACTGGTACTAGGCTTTGCTGAGGTGATACTACCTCCGCTCATAGTAAAAGAGGTGGAGGTTGATGTACCCATGTCAAAAGCAAATGCTGTACTACTGGTATTGGCTGTAGTAACATCAACATTAACTGTACCGCCGGATTGATTATAGGTAATGGCATTTGAGGAAGAACTCACACCAAATCTGGTAGTTGAATTCACAGTTCCGCCTTCAATGACAATAACCGAACCGGAACTGAAGCCCATACTGTTATTTGTAGTTCCAATGTTTAAAATACCATTTGAAACTTTTAACAAACCGTTTACGGTTGGAGAACCATTTTGGCCAACAGCTGTGAAATTGGCATTGTTCAGCCATAATCCACCCATAGCCGGGATTGTGTAACCTGCTGTAACATAAAGCGGAGTAGAAAGAGTGTAGCTTCCACTGTACTTGATCACTCCTGCTGTATGGGTAGAGATCAATCCAACAGTATTGGCACCCTGAACTGTGAAAGTTCTCTGAATATCCAGAACGGGAGGTGTGTTGGCATAAGTGGCAGTAGTATTGCCTTTATTCAAAATAATGGCATTAAAATCACAAGTACTGCCTGAACCGGTTATGGTTGCTGCAGTAGTACCGTAGAAAGTGATGTTGGCTTTACCGTTGGAGGAACCAACATAGAAGTCTAAGGTTCCATTAACGGTCAAACTTCCGTTATAAGTTGAGGTATTTGTGTTTCCACCAATATAGACACTGTGTGTAGTGCTTGTTGTGCCAGCTGTAAAGGATGCACCTGAGTTAACTGTTACATTTCCGTAAACAGTCAGAATTCTGGCTGTTCCGTCAAAGGTCAGGGTACCGCTGGTGCCTTGTCCTACAGTCAGTGAGTAACAGGATAAATCTGCATTGATAGTAACAGTTGCACCATCAGCGATAGTTACATGGTCAAATTGACCGGGCACTGAATTGCTAACCCAGGTTCCGGCAGTGTTCCAGTTTCCACCGGTAACCGTGGAAGTGAAGTTCCCCGGATCTGAGGTGGTGTTGTTACCGGTTAACTCTGTAGATGGTGTTCCGCCTTCATTGGCAGCTGTTACTTTGAAGTAATAGACTGTACTTGGCAGTAGGCCTGTCTGAGCTGAAGAGTACTGAGTACCGGTTCCTGCACTGGTTGTTGAGGAAACTACAGTTGTAACTGCATTCTGTGTGAAAGCAGCATCAGTAGCTCTGGTAACGTTGAAGAAAGTTTCAGATGTTGAGTTATCATACCAGTTAACTGTCATTGAAGAGCTGGCCGTTGAGGTAAAGCTCATTGTGATTGGAACAGAAGGTGTTCCAGAGGCGGGAGTGAAAGCATAAATCTGACCGGTAGCGGGTTTTGCACTCAAAGAAGTAGTTTCAGAGGTTGAGCTTGATGTAGGTGAAGTCCCGGTTCCATTTAATGATTGATAATTTCCAGATCCCGTACCTACTGCAGTAATACCGATGGATGCAGTACCGGAATTTACAGATCCGGATTCAGAGCGATAATAAAACTCGATTTTACCTGTTCCCTCATAAAGTTTGACCTGGAATGATATCGTTGAACCGGTAGCACTATAATTCCATTGCCAATTGATCCACTCGATTGTGAATATTCTGGAACCTGCTGTACCTGATGTCAGATAGGATGCTGAAGCAGAACCGCTGGCTCCGTCCAGATCATCCCACAGGGGTGCCAGTAAAGGTCTCTGAGTTGAAGCAGCTGTGGCAAGATTATTGGTTAATGTGGATGTGGCAGAGCTGTTAAATGAAATATAACCGTCTGACATGGCATAGACATTTGTGTAAGGAACTCCCATATAATAGAAAGTGAATCCTATGGGGATTGCTGTTGAAGTTTTTGTGTCGCCCAAGAAATCAGCTGCAGATGTACTTGTGGCAACAGATGTTCCACCAGTGATAGCTGTAAAGGAACCGCTCGTAGCTGAAAATGTGTAGTTTGTAACACTTTGCCCGTAAATACAACTTATGGATATAATTACCATAAGCAAAATCATGAATAATGATTTTTTCATATTTTCTCCTTTTTTATTATTAACCCGTGGGAGTGGACCTAAGTCCCCCCGCCCCTCTCGGATCGTTATCTCTCTTTTGGGTTCATTTCTATAAAATTTGTTATTAGATATATGTTGTTACTTGTGGTGTCAACTAATATTCTTTAGCGAAAGACCGTATAATGTCTAACATGCTTGGAATTAGTGGTCTGGAGTGACAAATTCAAAAATTGGAAGGATAGAGGAGTTGGCAGAGACTTTATAAGGATAGGATTTGTTCGTAATAGATTAAAACAGAGAGTATTTTTGTTGTATTAGTGGAAAAGAGCAAAATAATTTGATTTTTTTTGTGAAATACACTTTTTATTTGTGGAACAAAGAAAAATATGTGGAGGTAAACCACTAATAGAGAGACGCTTTCCGAGAGTGTTAACCACGAAGTTCACGAATGACACGAATTAGGAGAAGAGAAATTATTAGTATTAAGAGATGAGAGTGGGATAAACAAGGCAGATTTTTGTAATAAGAGGAGAGGTGATAGGTAGAAAGATGCGGATTAATAGACCTCGCCTTCATGCCGGGTGAAAGATAAACAAAACACTCTCCTGTAGAGACGCATATTTGCGTTTTTTTGAAATATGCACATTCGGACTTTATTTATATTCTTTATAATTATATTTTTCTTTACAACAATTGTGGGTTTGGATTATGTAATGCTATTGAAAATCCTCAGGGGAGAGAATGAAAAAGTTAAAACCTGTACGTTTAGTTTTAGGTGGGGGAGCAGCTTTAGGCTTGGCACATATCGGTGTTTTGAAAGCTCTGCAGGAAGATTATCTTATTAAAGGTATTGTCGGGACCAGCATGGGTGCAATAATCGGTGGTTTATATGCCTATGGATATTCTCCGGAAGAATTACTGCACATTGCCATGGAGTCAAAATTCAACAGTTTTTTAAGAATCCGGTTGGATGTATTGAAGAATGGAATACTCAGCACCACGAAACTCAGTCAGTTTTTTTCAGATTTAACGAATCAAGTTACCATTGAAAAATGCAAGATCCCTTTTATGGCAGTGAGTTTTGATCTAAAGAGTCAGCAAACCTTTGTGTTGAAAAGTGGGGAATTGGCCTCAGCCATGATTGCCTCTTCCAATTTGCCATTTCTGAATAAGCCGTTTCTTTATGCGGGTGGTGAGTTGGTTGACGGAGGAATTTGCTATCCTTTGCCGATGGAATTTGTCGATTTTTTTGATCAATCCACACCTGTAATCGCGGTAAATGTTTTACCTGATCTGCCGGAAAATCCTCTCATAGATTTGAATCCAGCAACTGAGGATCTGGAAAGTGATCCCGGGAATCTGATCTATAATACAATGAAGTGCAATCTGTACAATCAGGCTAATCTGGCACTTGTCTCACTTCAACGCCGTAACCCGGATATTTATATTTCCTGTTTTTCTGAAGAATTGAAAGCCTGGGATTTCGGTAAAGCTGAGCATTTTTATCGATTTGGACTTGACAAGGCTCAGAGTATCCTGATTTCTACCAATAAACTTAAGCTGCTGGATGAACTGATGGCTAAAGCAAAGGAAGCATTGAACCGGATTATACCAATTCCGGGAGTGTTAACCACGAATGAACACCAATAACCACGAATTATACAAATTACACGAATTTAGAGATGAAAGAGAGATTTAATTTAAATGGTATAGGGGTAGTTTAAACAAGGCAGATTATTTTAAACAGAAGGGTGTAATAGAAATATTCGGCAAGAAAAAGACGCTTTCCGAGAGTGTTAACCACGATTTCACGAATGACACGAATTAGGAGAAGAGAATTATTATTGGGAAGGGAAGGGATGTTTTCGAGAGTATTTAACAGGGATATACAGGATATACAGGACTTAGGAGAGAAGGGAGAAAGAGATAAGATTTAGGGGTTGAGTGGAAAGATGCGGATCAATAGACCCGGCATTCATGCCGGGGTTTATAGTTATAAAGACTCCCCAGCAGGCTTTAGCCTAATTATTACAGCAGGAATACGTCACTTTTCGAAAGTTGTTTAACAAAGATAAACAGGATAGACAGGATTTCCAGGTAAAATAAAATCAAACATATCTTTTGACTAATTAAGCGGGATTGAGAAAATGTAATTGAGAGGTAAAAAAATGATAGTTAAGCGTTTTATAGAGTTTTACAAACCGCACATGAACCTTTTTGTGCTGGATATGTCTGTGGCATTTCTGGCAGCCGTATTGTCAATTTTCTTCCCGATGCTGACCCGGCAGTTACTGAAGATTCAGATTCCCAATCATAATCTGGAAGCGATAATCCTGACCTTGGCTTTGATGCTGAGTTTGATCTTTCTGAAATCCATCTGCACCTTTATCAGGATCAAATGGGGTCATGTTCTGGGAGTACGTATGGAATATGATATGCGGGAGAATTTGTTCAGTCACATCCAAAAGCTGTCTTTTAATTATTTCGACAATGTCAAGACCGGGCATATCATGTCACGTATATCCAATGACCTGAATTTGATTACCGAAATGGCCCATCACGCACCGGAAGATCTGGTCATATCTTTGTTTATGATCATCGGAGCATTTGGTATGATGTTTTCCTTTAATACGGAACTGGCTTTATTGTCGTTAGTACCTATGCCATTGTTGCTGGTCTGGGGAGCGACATACGGGATGCGGATGCGGAATGGGTTCCGGATGGTGCGTCGGCGGATAGCAGATATCAACAGCAGTGTGGAGAATTCGGTTCAGGGGATTCGGGAAGTGAAGTCGTATGCGAATGAAAGTCTGGAATTAAGGAAGTTCAGTGAAGTGAATGGTAATTTCCGGACAGCGAAAGAGACGATCTATGCTATGATGGCCAAATTCCATTCCGGGATGAATTTTCTGACAGATTTTTATTATGTCTGGGTCGTGGGAGCCGGAGTTTTCCTTATCTTTCAGGGGAAAGTAGATGTCGCAGATTTGATAGCTTTCACTTTATATATTAATTTTATTATGGATCCCATCAGCCGTCTGGTGAATTTTATGGAGCAATTCCAGGAAGGAACAGCATCTTTTGAGCGTTTTACAGAAATTATGGATATAGAACCGGATATCAAAGACAGGAAAAATGCCTTTGAATTGAAGCACGTGAACGGGGAATTGAGAATCGAAAACCTTTGGTTCCGTTACCAGAATATGACCGAGTGGGTTCTGAAAAACATCAATATCCAGATTCCGGCAGGGAAGAATGTGGCGATTGTCGGTGAGTCAGGTGCAGGTAAATCCACCCTTGTTTCTCTGATTCCCAGATTTTACGAAGCAGAAAAAGGTAAAATAACCTTGGACGGCAGCGATATCTTTGATCTGAAACAAGCTTTTCTGCGTGAATCCATCGGTATTGTCCAGCAGAATATCTTTCTTTTTGACACATCTATCAGAGATAATATCCTGTACGGTAAACCGGATTCAACTGAAGCAGAACTGATCGAAGCTGCACGTAAAGCCAATATTCTTGATTTTATCCATACTTTACCGGATGGATTTGATACACTGGTCGGTGAAAGAGGAGTGAAACTTTCCGGCGGGCAGAAACAGAGAGTTTCCATAGCCAGAGTGTTCCTGAAGAATCCTCCAGTATTGATCTTTGATGAAGCTACTTCCTCACTGGATAACGAATCGGAAGCTCTGATCCAACAGTCGATGGAGTTATTGAGTCAGAACAGGACAACGATTGTGATTGCTCACAGGTTATCGACAGTGAAGAAAGCTAATTTGATCTATGTGATGAATAAAGGTGAGATTATAGAAATCGGCGGTCATGAGGAATTGATCCAGGCACAGGGGTATTATTACAATCTGTACAATCGGAATTTGTTGTAGAGACGCTTTCCGAGAGTTATTTAACAGGGATATACAGGATGTACAGGATTTAGGAGAAAAGGGAGAATGAGATCAGACTTAGGGGTTGGATTGAAATTTGTGGATAAAAAGACACAGGCATTCATGTCGGGGAGTATAATTTAAAAAATTCTCCACGGTGGTTTTAGCCTAACATTTACAGTTTGGATAGGATGCTTTTTGGGAGGTTGATCCACAAATTTTACTAATTACACGAGTTATGAGAAAGAGAGTGGAAATGTTGAAACCCGCAGGCAAATAGTAAGGAAAGAGTAGGCATTGTGTTGTAAGAGAGAAGGGCACAAATGCTTGTGCCCTTTTGATAAATACAAATATGCTGGACGCTAGTCCCTATTTAAGGATAGTGATTTTTTTAACAGTAGTATATTTCCCTGCTTTCATTTTGAGGACAAAGATACCGGTACCGCAGGAATTTCCACTATTATTTTTGCCATCCCAGACGAGTTTATGAGTTCCTTTCACCATTTCACCGGTAAACAGAGTTCTCACAATTTGGCCTTTAAGATTGAAAATATCGAGTGAAACATTACCGTTTTCTTTCATACTATATTCGATAGTAGTTTCAGGATTGAAAGGATTAGGGAAGACGGATTTCAGACTGGTTATGAGCACTAAATCAGATGGTTCCGTTGGATTTGAACCTGTTTTTACATGGACAGGACCGAAAAACATGGTATTCCCACTCAGATAAGCACTTTGCAGCCAATAATAGTAATCTTTTTCGATTTCTAATGGTTCAATATCAGAGTAGGTATAGTTTTGAACAGTGGAAGTATTTGTTCCGGCAATTAATTTGGAATTGATCATGAGAGCATTTTCCAAAGCATCTGTTTCACTACGGAAGATATTAAAGCCCAGAACGTCAGATTCGGACTGGGTAGCCCAACTTAAAGTAATACCATTACTGGAGGTACAAATTCCTGTGAAGGCAGATAGTTCTACAGGTAATGTAGTATCCTCTCCGTTGGGAAAGACGATTTGAACATCGCCATCGGCTTTGCTTGCCGGAATTGTGAGAGTGGCATCAGAAGCTGTCCATGATCCGGGATTATTAATGATAGTGAAATTCGTAGCCGGGAGAATTTTGAAAGCAAGTTGAGTTGGAACAAAGCCCAGATCATGAGTGATATTGATGGTAAGTCCGGCAAAAGAACCATTTGAGAGTGTGATAGCCAAGCCGGCAGTCGGGAATACATCGGTGACAGTTGGGGGAGCCCATTCAACATTGATCTCAGGGTTAAAGGTTCCGGTAATTCCCGGGATTTCAATGACTGGATTGATTGTTCCGGAGCCTGTATCTACACCAGGCAGTGAAACCTGGTAATCATTAGTTGTTGTAAAGCTCCAGACAGGGCAATTAAGAGCATCGCCATAACCGTTATAGGAGACTATCTTCCAGAAATACTGGGTGGAATACTGCAAATTAGCAGTTGGATTGTAAGACAGAACATTACCTAAATCAGTTCCATTTATGAGATTTGAAGGGGGGTTGTTCGTGCCTAAGTACAGCCTGTATCCATCAGGAGAGCTTGTTGCAGCATTCCAACTCAGGTTAGTATCTGCGAGTTGGTTGATAGCTGAATTGGCAGGGACGGGAGTTGAGGCTACAGTTGGGATTGTACCCAGGGCAGTGCGGGTAATTACAACATCATCAAGATAAATACTATAACCAGATCCACTGATAGCTTGTAAGATAACATATTTATTACCTGTAGAAGTAAAGTTGAGATTATAGTTAAATTGATACCAAGTGCTGGAAGAGACATAAGGTTCAAGATATTTGCATCTATATACAGTGCCAAGAAGAGTAGGAGTCCCACTTAAATTATTAGTTGTATTGGTATAAACAAGAACCCGGTCTGGACTGGTATCTGAACCCCAATAACGAAACATCCAAAAAGATAGACTATATGAATATAAAGTAGTACTGGTTATGGTAATTTGGGGAGAAACGAAGTTGGCACTATTATCTAAAGGTGCATTCCAGCTGTCATATTTGAGCATATAGGATGCACTATGAGGGAGATATCCGCTTTCCGTTGTGATTCTGCTAAAAGAATAAGTACCTGTAGTAGGGATATTGCTCCATCCATCAGAGGGGAAATATGTCCCATCGAAGTTTTCAGTAACAGGATTGATGCTGAAGTCGATAGTACCCTCCGGAGCAGGGCCTTTGTTGAAGCTGATAGTAGATCCGGCAGAGCCTATATGGTATAAAGACAACCCGCCTACAGAACCGTTTGTGAGGAAGCCTGAAGGAGAAGTGGTATCATTTATGAGGGTTCTGTTGGCTTCCAGACTGAAATTGGCATTATCAACAGTTCCATTTGTGATGGTGGTACCCCCGGGTCTGTAAACATAAACTTCGTCCGGAGGACCGTCTGCATTTCCGTCGCCAACTGTAGTGTTAATTCTCCAGACAAGCAGGCCTGATCCGGGGATGGAACTTTCAAAGGTGCCTGTTTTACTTCTGTATTCAACAATATAATATTCAGTAGTGGAATTAGGCGAGTCAATTCGATATGCTTGTCCACTGGTAGAAGTTGCCGGATTGAGAGTATATAATTGGTCTGTGGTGATAGTCGGAATGCTGGTAATCCAATGTCCGTATTTCATTTTCATGAAAGCACTCATGTGTTGAGGGGGATTTAGATTACTTTGCATAACATCCCATTTACCGGCAGGAGTGATACCATTGGAAGTGTAGTGATACAAATCGGGAGCTCCCAGGGTGTGGAAAAATTCATGACACATAACTCCGTTACCGCTGGCAACAAGGTGATCCTGTAATTGGAAATTATAATTATAGACGCGTTTTCCATTTATTGTTACATCATAGGAATACAAGGACCACATATGAGGCCAAAGCATATCAGACCAGCCGTCGTTAGCACCTTTAATAATGAAGGTGACATTATCGACTTTACCGTCATTATCACCATCAATGATCAAATCAGTGGAAACGCTTGCAGCGATGAAGTTTGAGGCATCTCTGAGCAACCCATGTTCACGCAGACGGCTTTCTTCATCGGTTTGGTACCCGATTAAATTTGTAGTTGCATTGTAAGGTCTAAAGTAATTACGGTCGTGAGAATCCTTATATGATGTAACGATTCCACCAGATGGAGCCGGGTAGAAAGGTGAGATGACGGTTAAGGCACCATAGCTGGTTTCACTGAAGTAATTCCGCATGGAATTGTATCCGGAAGTAGTGTTGTTCATCATATCATCATATATTGAGATATTGTCGGTATATTCTGCATCATCGTTGAAGCGGATGAATACGGTCAGGCTTTGAATAGTTCCTGAGGTTGGGGCATATTTAAGGTCATATCCCTTTGACCTGGTATCACGTTTTGATTTATAGGCTAATTTGGAAATATTTAAGCCAGGTGTAAGACCCAGGGAAGAAGGATTAGTTCTCCCGACAATAAGGTTTCCGGCTCTGAGATTATCCCCGAACTTCTCAGCATATACATAATAGCCGGTTGTGGGTGATTGCATTATAGTGAAATTGTTGGCATCGTGCAACCAGTTATAATATTCATCACCACTGGCGAAACATTTTAAAATAGAACCATCCGGTTGTTTAACCTGCACAGGAAAATCAGTCACATAGGCTGACCACAGAAAGGATAAACAAAACATAATAATCGTTGTTAACACAAAAGTCTTAACGTTGTTTTTGCACATAACTCTCCCCTTTTTTTTGTTGTCTCAAAAATTCTCCTTAAAACTAATAAAGAACAATGGAACAATCAGAATAAACTGATAAATCAAATAATAATTTGAGTAATAGTGTTGTCAATAATTAAAAAAAGGCACTGATTAGGTGCCTTTGAATTTTGTATCTGGAAGTTTATTCCTTTGTTTCTACTTGAATTTTATGTTTTTTGCGGGGAGTCTTTTTAATAAAAAAGAACCAGGTCAGGATAAGAATAATGACAACAATAACAACCATGATCAGAATCATGAAGCGGAGCGGGTTTTTCATTTGGGCGAATAAAGCAGCAGGCTTGTTTTTGGGACTGTTAATGTTAACATTCCATCTAATAGTTTTCTTATCTTTAGATTCTATAATGCCATTAGTAGTTTTGACAGCATAGGGGAGATGGACAAGGAATTTACAATTAACAGCAAACTCATTATTTGTGTTCGAATCAAATTTGGCAGAATCACTTTGGGGATAAGGAAGGAATTCTCTGTTGAAATAGGGATTACCATCCTGATCTTTTTGATAGGTATAGATCCCACCGGGAAAGCGGAGGGAATTGAGGTCAGTCAGTTTGTCGAAACTGAACCTGACGTTAAAGGAAGATGAGTCGCCTTTGAGACTGAGTGCCTGGGATTTAACGGTGAATTTCTTGTTTCCATTAATAGAAGCCAGGATGTCGTTGGAGATGTCATCCAGAATCAGAACATTGGTAATTACTTCGATATTGATTTCACCTGATCCATCTTTTTGGAGCCAGATTTCTTCATTATAATGGATACACCCAAACATGAATAAAAGAGACAATAAGAGAAAAAAAAGCTTAGATTTTCCGAAAAGAGTATCAAAAATCTTTTTTCTTGGCATAAATCCTCGGAGGTATATTCAGGAGTGGAACTCCCAGACCTAATGATAAATTAACTATTTTCGGGATAAAGTCAAGGAAATTCGAGAGTATTATCCACTAATTCCACGAATTTCACAAATTAGAAATGGGAAAAACAATAAAATTGAAACCACATAGGGATATTTCAGCCACTAATCAACACTGATTTTCACTGATTGGGAGAAAATGAATTTAAAATAGAGCAGTTGAAAAAGACTTAGATTTTCAGTCAGTGTAAAATATGAGTATATTTGAATTTTGAAACAATCAAGGAGTGGTTTTAATACTGGACTCATTAATATTTGAGGGTCTTAATCAAAATCAAACTTTTTGATCAGTGGCAAAAAGAGTATTATTAGACCATACCAGTTATTTCCTGAGAATCTTTTTTGTATTTTCAGTCTGATTCCTGATTGATTGGCGTGTAGGAAAAGGATCAGAAGATGCAGTCACTCTGAAAAACTGTTTAGCTGGGAGCGAATTAATCAGATAGTTTGTCTCAGATGTGTAAGCGAACAGACCCCAATCAGCAAAAGGTAAAGCAGGATCGTAGGATATATAAATGAGGTAGGACTGAGCACTCTCAACAGGTTGCCACTCGAGTTGGTACTGATTATCCGGGGTTTTACTGATTGTTACAACAGGTGCAGCAAGTTCCAATTCACCGATAAAAATATCATCCAGGAAAAGATTTGGACCATATCCTGAGATGGCATGAAAACGGAGATAGAATTGGGTTCCGATATAAGGAATAAGACTGACACCAGACCAGGTAAAGTCTCCTGGAACTTCAGGCTCTGCATAATTAGAATTGAGTTGGGCATTACTGATCGTTTTGATATCATGCCAAATGATTCCATCATGAGAAAGCTGCACTTTTAAAGTGTCATTGGGCCAATCCGGCATATACAGGTGAGACCATTTGAATCCCAGAAAATAATTTCCCTCGTAGAGTAAGGAAATCAGAGGACTTGTTAAATCAGAATAATTCCCTTCTTCCCAATCCCAAAATGAAGCCACTGCACAATGACCTGCTTCCAGGGTTTGCTGAGTCCATGATCTTGTACCACTGACTGTCCAGTTCATATTGTTCCAGTCCTCAAAGGTTTGGGTATAAGGAAAGGTATTGATAAGAGGGAGGATAGTAAATTGTGCAGGATTAGAAGGAGCGGTGGTTACATCGGAGACACTAAGTGCTGAGAAATCGGTTCCCGGGCTGGCAAAAACTGCCGGTTCCGGGTAATTATTCTGAGCAACAACAAAATATTCAATCGTTTCATCATAAGTGATGGGCGAATTCAGCAAAGTGTAGTCTATGGAGAATTGGAAGGGGTTGTCTGAAGTATTGGAATTGACCCATTTCCAGCCGTTAACAGTGCTCAGATTCGCTGCGAAGATATTGTTTTCTGTTGTTTTTTTATAGTATAAGCGGGGTGCGAAGGTTGTTGTATTGATTCCGGCATAGGATTCAGTAATCATTACATTAGAGAGAGTTCTTTCATGCAAGTTACCTATATCATTAAGCGGAGTGAAAGTAATGGTGAAATTCACGAGTTGGGGCTCTCTGTTTTCGAACGCTCCGATGGAAGGTGTTGTGGAATTCCTGGTATTATACTCAAAATCATAAGAAATGTTGGTGATGGGAGTTCCTGCATGGTAAAGGGGAGAATAATGGGCAAGCTTCAGATCTGTATCGCTGACAAACAAAGGATCTGCGATCAGGGAATTCTGATCCTGAGAAGTAATTACTCTTAGAGAATCAATACCGGACTTTATACTGTTATTGTTGATAAATGCAGCCCAGCCCTGAGTACCGGCAGCATAATAGTCATTAAAATCAATACTGCTGAAAGCAGTGGATGTCGTGGCATAAAGGGCATAATTTTTGGCAGAGGGATTATTAATGTTGTTGAGACTATTCACAACAGCATTGTTTTTAAGTATTATATTGGAAACACTACTGTTGAACAGGATTCCTGCTGTTTTGGTGGTAGAGGAATTAGTCAAATTCCCGGACAAATTAATGGAATTGTAGTAGAGATTAACACCGTCGGTGGAACCGTCTAAGACTATACCCACGGGTGTGAGGTTGTTGATATCGCTTGAACCTGCTCCCCCGATATCATACACAAGATTGTTGTCGATCTGAAGGTTGCTGTTAAGTTTGCCGGTATTAATATAAATGCCCCGACCGCCAGAGCCCGAAGGCCAGTCGTATTTAAGATTGTGAATTCTATTGGAAGTAACAGAAGATCCTGTAACATTGTATCCCAGTGAGATTCCGGTGGGACAGAGGGATTGCTTGAGGTTTTTGATCTCATTATTCTGAAGTACCGCATTATAGCAGTTGATGAGTGAAATTCCACTGGAACCCAGAGAAAGTAGATCTGTATCATCACCGAGGATATTATCCACTATCATAAGATCCTGCTGAGGATTGGTTTCACTTCCACCATTGGTAGATATGCCATAGTTTACTTTTTGGAAAAGATTGTTTCCCAGATAAATGCTGTTGCAGCCAATTCCGCTGATATAGACCCCATAAGTAGTTTTTGTGTTGGAATTACCTCTCAAAACTGTATTTTTTACCTGAATGTTTTGGCTGCCATTATAGATTCTGATAACACTGCCATCGGTCGAGAGGTTAATAAAACTGAGATTTCGGGTTAATCCGGAGGAATTTGAGCAACCATCGAGGATAGTATTATCAGCATCATTTAGATTCAACAGGGAGGTGGCATTGTTGCCGGTGACTGTGACAGTTTGTCCGGGGGCAGGCTTGATAGTTACGCCGAAGGTGCCACCTTCGCAGACAGGTTTATTGAGGGTCAGTTGCCCTGTTTCAGCAAGATCCGACTGGATGAGCAGAGTAATATTTCCGGTCAGGGTTTTAGCGTTAAGATCTGCAAAAGCTTGCTGCAGGTTAGTATAATCGGGGTTAGTACCACCGACCAGTTTTGTGCCAGAGATGGAATACGAAACGGTGTATTGGTAAGGATGCAAGGGTAAGCTGAGAACTTGAATTCCATTTGAAACAGAGTATTGAGCAATAGCTCCGGTAGCAGGATTAGTGGTGACCAGTGGAGTTGTGTTCATATCTTTTGCTAAAATGAAATATTGGATAATATCACCAGGAACAACCGGGGAACTCAGCAGAGAATAATCGAGCAGGAATCCGCAAGTAGGTACCTGAGATAAAGCTTCCAGGTATTTCCAGCCACTCTGGGAAGAGTTATTCTGACTGGGAATAATATTGGGGTCAGCTGATTTCTTATAATAAATGCGGGGAGAAGTACCAGTGCTATAGTCAGGTTCATGCCTGCCAAAGATACTGACATCGCCAAGGAAACCGCTGATTGTGGAAGTTGAAGTTGTTATCGGAGTGAAGACAATGGCCAAACCTGAGAGATCTCTTTGCAGAAAACTTCCTTCTTCTGCACCCAGATCTGGATAATTCTCACTTCTGGGATTGCCGTAAAAGTCAGTTATAATTTCATTTATCCCTCTGCCGTGATCGGCAACCTGAGTAAGCACATTGAGTTTGAGCTTTAAGTCGAAAGGGTGATCAGGATTTTCAAAGGGAGGCATTTCAGTTACAGACAATAATTCTCTGTTAACAAATCTGTCTTTGTACTGAGTGAGTAGGGAATCCTGGTTGGTTCCGTCATAGAAAATAAGGTGTCTGAAACCGGTACCTGGACTGGTGAATCCGGCATAGTAAAGATTGTAGTTGGTAAGGGGATCAATATTACTAAGATCCGTTGTACCTCTATAATGGGCCACTGCCTTAATACCGCTATTCTGGCTTGAAGAAAGATTGCTGTTGTTGACAAAGATATTGTTGCGGATATCAAGATTAGTACTTGTGTCTGATGTATAAAGAGCTGTACTCTGGTTTGACACGGCTTCGTAAGGAATATAGCTGAGATACACTGTATTGTTGTAGATCTTCTGAGAACCTCCACCAGTTATGCTTAAACCCTGAGAAACAATACCTCCGGAAAAGGCGGAAGAGATATCATAAATATAATTATTGAAGATCTGGGAATTAGTAATATTGTCTAACTTGATACCTGTTGCCGTGGCATAACCAAACCCGGTATTATAAATCTTATGTACTTTATTACGATGTAAAATCAAATTATTCACATCCCGGAAAAACATACCCACAGAAGCATTGTTCTGATTGTTGATATTATTTACGGTATTCTCCATGATTTGACAGGTCTGCCCGCTCAGAAGATGCAGAGCAGATACAGGCTGGTTATAGGTTAACCCTTGGAAATTGGAGATCTGATTTCCGTAAATGCTGACTGTGCTACTCGTGTTATCAGGGGCATAAATCCCATAAACAGGCAGGTTAAGATCCATATAAAAGTTCTGGATCAGGGTGTTTTGAAGCGAAAGATTGCTTTGATTGGAAAACTTGATCCCGCAGTGTGATATGCCGGTTATGGTGCTTGATCCGCTAAAAGTACCGATAATGTTATTTATATCGGGAGTTGAAGAATTCCCGGCAAACTCATACCCGATGCAGGAATTGGATATATTGTTATCATAAAAACTATTATAACCGTTTGTCGCTAATCCTGAAGTCCCGGAGTTTAGATAGATGGCTTTAGAGTTGGCGTTAGTACGATGCAGACTTATCAGGCAGTTCTGAATCAGATGGTTTTTGGAGTACCCATATTGGTTATTCGTAAGTACGATCCCATAATCGAGGTAATTGTTGGAGGATGTTCCGGCATCAACAATATCGATTCCGACAATATTTATTCTTTCTGTATTATAGAGCAGGATCCCGGTATCATTTGAAGCATTTGTCCCGGTAATACTGAGAATAGGATTCGCCCCAGACCCGGTCTTTTGGAAGATGATCTGATGAAAATAGTTAATCCTTTCCGAAATCTTGAGTGCATAATTGTCAGGATAAACACCTGTATTCAGATTGAAGGTTTGGTCAGAAGGGATATTGAAGGTGATATCTCCTATAGCACCCCGATTAGCCAGATCTTCAACAGCTGAGACAGGATTTGTATAATTATTTGTAGCCGTGGAATTGCTGTCGATTGTATAAATTCCCGATAGGGGAGATTTGATTAATCTGTTACCTGCAGGAGCAGGATTGGTGAAAGGATAAGTGCCGGTCTGGCAAATTACCTGAACAGCTTCAGCATCGAGGTAATCGCCTATTGTTGCTAAGAGAGAGACATCATAAACCAGCCAGAAATAGTTATCGCCTTCATTCAATAGCTGATCACCCGATATCGAGAAATTTCCATTAGGATATATACAACCCCCATAGTAATTATTCAAATTTAGGTTCGGATTCGAACCTGTGCAATAGATCATGGCACAGAGTATATCTCTCGTGTTGGTAGTTCCATTGGTATTTAAATCAAACTGAAGGGCATAACTGAGTATTGGAGAATATAGAGTATGGAGGTTAAACCGTAATATTCTTTGATTCAGTGAACCCGGTCCAACTGCTGCGGTATAAGGTTGTTCGGCAATAGTCTGGGGAGCATCGAAAGTGAATTTCAGATTGGGTCTGTAGGCTGAAAGGGTTCCGTTTGTATAAGTAGGAGCATCGATAGAATTGCCTCCGCCATATCTTGTCATATAATATTCGCCAATAAAGGTATAATAGGTTGAAACATTCTGTAAGGTTGTAGATCCTATAGGGGAGTAGATGGTCTCTACCAGCAGGTTGGAGGTACCGTCCCAGTAGAAGGGAGTGGAAAAAGTATGGGTATTCCAGCCGGTGACAGGTTGATAAGAGGAAGAGGTATAGACAGTGGTGAAGCCGGTCAGGTCGAAAGTGGGTGATGCTAAATATAGTAATGAGTAATTTTTGATCTTAATGGTGAAATTAGGCAGAGCGAGAGAATTGTTCAAAGAGTGAACATTGAAGGCCAGTTTGGTTAAGAGTCCGGCAGTAGCTCCTGCATCTGTTAATTCAGAAGCTTTGACCAATACCTGCATTTTCCCGCTATTATACATGGTACTATATGGTGTAGGATTGTTGGTGGAAGAATTATAAGTAGTTGCAGTGCCAATTGCAACTGAGGTTTGTCCGGATAAAGTCATAAATGCCATACAGAAGATCATAATCAGAATAAAGTGTTTCATAACTCCTCCACATTTAGTCTTAGAATTTGAACAAATTTTACTTAAGGAACAATTCGCTGTCAAGAAAATATCTTTTCCTTCAGTTTTGAACTTTTAATTGACATTGGTTTTTCAAAAATGAAATTGATTACAGATTTAAAGAAATGTGTCATCGCAAAATTTGTGAGGTATCATGAAGAAGTATAGTTTTGAAGCCGTAATCCTACAGCATGAAAATATGGATGCGGGATACATTGAATTTCCTTGTTCTGTTCAACAGGAGTTCGGTGTCAGGGGACGGGTTAAGGTTTTGGCCAGGTTTGATGGGTATCAGTATCGCGGTTCTCTGGTGAAAATGGGGGGAGATTGCCATATCTTGGGGATAACAAAGGAAATCAGAAAAGTGATAGGGAAGAGTTTTGGAGATCTGGTTAAGGTGGAAATTGAACAGGATAATACAGAGCGGAGCTTAGAAATTCCAAAGGATCTCACAGAGAGATTGGATGTGTCCGGATTACTGGAGAATTTTAGAAAACTATCTTTTACCCATCAAAAAGAGTATGTAACGTGGTTAGAATCTGCCAAAAAGCAGGAGACCAGAGAGAAAAGAAAAGAAAAAATTATCGTGTTATTAGAGAAGAATTAACTACTGAGATTGTGTAAAACTTCCAGATATTCTTCAATATTTAAGTCTTCACTTTCATCAATTTCATCAATCATTGTTTCCATTTTTTCTGCACAATTTATCATGGTATCAAAATCACTCTCACTCAGGTTTTTCTCACCATCTCTAACTTTGCCCATTACACTTTCCATAGCCTTCGCAAGTTTCGTGATATTTTGGAATGCTAAAAAGCTGGCAGTCCCTTTGATACTATGTGCTGCACGATAAACAGAGTAAACTTTCTGTTTGTCTGAAGCAGGTAACAATGCTTTTAACTCTAATAAGATCGGTTTTAAAGACTCCAAATGCTCTTTGGATTCTTCAAGAAACATTTCCTTTGCTTCCTCTTTGGTTATCATATTTACTCCATCACTTTTTTATTAATATAGTCAGAAATTTTAAAAAACCAATTATTACCTTAAATATTTCTAAATAAACTGCAAAACCTCAAAGTACTTGTTATATTTTCACAGATAAAATATACCTCTGGTTTTGCGGTTTAGTTACAGTATTCCTATTAACCATTGTCGCTTTCACATAGCTTTTAAACAGCCCGTTGACATAATTGATATAAGAAAAATTATAAGTATAATCATGATCCGTTGTAATCCGGTTTATTTCCTGAAGCTTATTGTTTGTAGGATCATAATCATAAAAAATTAAATTAGCCTTAGTGTTTCCCACAAGAAGATATTTGCCAGGTGAATACTCGTGCAGAGGAGATATGATCGCTGCCTTTTCTGTACTGAGAGTATCTGCTTGTGAAAAATTATCTGAATATAAGATTAGCCCACACTCTACTGACTTTCTTTCTGAATTATAAGGCTTTATAAATGAACAGACTACACTGTTGTTGCTGATTTTTAAAGGTATTAGTTTAATGTCTTCAGGGATTTTGTACAATGGACTCTTGTAGATAACCTTAAATGATCTCAAATCAATTGCCATTAAAACTGTAGCAGACTTGAATAGAGACTTTAAATTAAGCTTAAGAACCAGCATTTGGGGTGATTCACAAAAAGAAAGAGGTGCTAAATAATTCAGGATCTCTATTTTTGAAAAGACTTTAGCAGCACTTCCCTGCACTTTCCCCTGTAAATTAAGTTCCTTATCATAAATCATAAGAACCCGACCGGACCAGAATAAGAAGCCCTTATCCCGCCAGATAAGAATATGATTGTCTGTTACATTAAATGCCACAAAAGGCTCAAGTGTTTTTACTACTTTCTTCTCGATAAAAGAGTACCAGGACATTGTTCTTTTGTTATTATGATAAAGAACCATTCCAGTTGAAGATAATTTCTGTACAGAATATTCTGAGGCAAAAGAATAAGTTTCCTCCACAACACCCTTGTTAATAAATAAAATTTTGGATTGTGTTCCATTTTTTAAAACCAGAGAAACCCGATCCTCCGTATAAATACTCTGGGTAATATATATAGCATGGGGGCCTGCACTTTTCTCCGAATAAATAAATTTGGTATCCTCAACTTTTTGATCAGAATTAAGAGTCATTCTCAGAATTTTTAGCACTCCGCCATCATCTGTTAAAGTATAAAAGTGGTATGTATCTGCCACTTGTAAACCGAATTTCCATTCACTGGAAATATTTATCCAGTCTGGTTTGATTTCTTCTGCCAGCAAAACTGCTCCCAAAAGAAAAATAAGCATAAAGATTATTGGCTTTTTCATGGCTAAAGATTGTAGTTTAATATTCCTGATGTCAAGTTAATTCTTGTTAAAATTAAAGAAAAGTAAAATTGAGCTGGAATATTGGCTGAAGGAAACGCTTTTCGGGAGGTTAACCACGAATGGACACTAATAGGCACGAATATCAGGAAGTTATTTATAACGGATATTAAAAAAGCTTCAAAGTATCAATAGGTCCGGCATTTATGCCGGGTATAGATAACCAAAACCCCATCCCTCACGGGCTTTAGCCCAATCTTATCAAAAAATAAACAAACCTACCACAGTTTAAAGAAATCGATAAGTTGGATATTGTTACATTTTTAGTAAGATATGTTTCTCTTTAGGTGCTCTTTAGCTTCCCTTTAGACCCTTGGTGTTCTTTTTGTCTTTTGTGAAAATCATAACCAGCAGATTTGACCCCAAAATTACTCCGGTTTAAAGACAACCATTTGGACATCTTCCGTATAATTCTCGAAACTGATGGTCCTGGTATCTTTAAATTTGAGCAGAATTTGATCAATTGTTTTCAAAGCCGAATTAATTCTTTGAATATTTTTTTCCATTTTCTCATTGATGATTTCATCCGGAATATTTGCCAAAAGAATATCAAAATTACCATTAAGCACCATCAAAGGCTGGTTAAGCTCATGATTCGCAGTAACAGCCATAGCAAATACAGAGTTTTCTCTTTCCAGACTGATAATATCAGCATGGGCCTGTTTCAATTCCTCATTAGCTTTGGCTAATTCAATATTTTTTAGATGGTAAATCTCCAGTTCTTTTTCTTTGGATTCAAGCTCAAATTTTGCCTTGAGCTGCCTGAATTTCGATGTATTTTCTTTATTAAGTACTTCTTCTTTCATTTCCGCATAGTTTTTATGATATTCCAATGATATTGCAAAATCGCCCATTGCTTCATATAATTTGGAAAATTGCAGATAGTTGTTTTGGATAAGTCTGGGTATGTTTTTTTCTTTGGCAATGGCAAGACTTTTTCCTAAATGCACTATACCAAGGTCATGAGAACCCATTTTCGTATATATTTCACCAATGCAATTATTATTCATACAAATCCCTAAAGAGTTGTCAATTTGTGTCATAATCGTCAAAGATTGGGTCAGGTAGTCTAACGCTTGCTGGAATTCAGCCTTATAAAGATAAATTTTTCCAATATTATGGAGAGTGACACCCAGACTGTACGAATTAGTCTGATTCACCTTGATCTTAAAAGCTTTCAAATAATAGGCCAGAGCTTCGTCATGTTGTTTATTGTTTTCGTAAATTGTCCCAATATTATTATAAGCTGTGGCGAGGTTATTCGGTTCACCCAGCTCTTCTCTGATGCGAAGTGCTTTCAAATGTGAGTCAAGTGCGTTTTCAATCTGATCCATATCGTTATAAATGTTTCCCAAACCTGAATAAACATCAGCTATTTTTTTGAGATCATTTGTCTTGAGATAATAATCTAGAGCCTCAATCAAATAGTTAAATCCCAGTTCAAAATTGCACAGATATCTATGAACAACACCAATATTGATCAGAATTTGAGAATATAATTCAGGCTGATTAATGTCACTGAAGCATTGATAGGATTTTTGGTAGAATTGGATTGCTTCCAGGTAATTGCATTTTTGCTTATTGGCATAACCAAGAAAGTAATTTGCTTTTCCCACATATAAAAGTTTCTGCTCAGGTGATAAATCCGGATTAGTTTCACATTCATTCATTATTTCTAAGCTGGTTGTAATAGTTTTATCGTACTCTTTTGTATGATATTGGGATATGTCGAGAAAAATATTTTCATATTTCTCTACCCTTTGCAAGAAAGGCAGGTCTGTTTTAGGTTCATTTTGAGTAATCATAAAACAAACTTATGAATAAACTATTATTTGTCAATCTCTAACTAAACCCACGTTGAATTTAAAAAAAATCAATTAAACCATTGCTTTAATTAATAATATATCTATTTTGTTTAATGTAGGCCCAAATGGTTAATACCATAATTGTGTCTGGGAGGAAAAATGAGAAAAAATAAGAATTTTTCTTTTTCATCAGTAAAGTTGCAAACTAAGCTCCTGTCGGGCTTGTTATTCATCAGCATTTGTTTTCTTCCTCAACTGCTCAAGGCCAAGGATTATCAGGTTGGAGTGCTGTATTGGTCCATGAATATCCCCGGTCAGGTTGCCATGCGTACCGGCTTGGAATCGGAAGCCCAAAAAATCAATATACAGGCCAAAAAGACCAATATCCCTCAGATCAAATTAATTCCAAAAGTTGCCGGGGACGGCGAAGCAGGGATTCAGAATCAAATAAAACAAATGTTTGATTTAGTTAATCAGAAAGTTGATTTGATTATTGTCCAGCCAACCGATAATGCTGCTTTGGTGGAACCATTAAAAGAAGCCAATAGAAAAGGAATCCCTGTCATAGCTTATGATCAATATATCAGTGGGGGAGTTCTGACTGCTTACAGAACCTCGGATAATTATCAAGCAGGATACCTTGACGGAGAGTATATTTCGTCACTTTTTCCCAAGAATCAGGAAATTAAAATAGTTTTAGTGGAGTATCCTCATGTTTCATCTACTGTAGAACGTTTGAACGGATTTCTGGATGCTTTAACAGATGCTAAGAGTAAATATACGGTTCTAAAGTCTTATAACGCAGTTGAACCTGTTGCCGGGAAAAAAGCAGCAGCTAATATTCTTAAAGATTTTCCAAAGAAAGGCAGTATCGATGTAATTTTCTGCGTGAATGACGGCGGAGGACTTTCTGTTGTCGAAGGCCTTTATCTGGCAGGCCGTACCGAAATAAAAGTAGCTTCTATCGACGGGGATCCTCAGTCGGTAAAGAATATATCAGGAAAAAAGCTGACTGTGATTGATTCCGCTCAGTTTTGCGGGCCATTAGGTGCAGAGGCAATGCGGGCAGGTTATGCAGTATTAACAGGTAAAAAAACACCCTTCCATGCACTGGTTCCTGTATTCCCAATAACAAAAGAAACCCTAAAACTTTATCCCGGTTGGTTGGGACCAATTCCCAAGAATTTCACCAAACCCTGGAAAAGTAAGAATCCTGTCTGGGACAATAAATTAAAAATAATTAAGAATTAGGGGTATATGTACACATCCGTAGATAAAAAACTTGCCTTCACCTTTGGGGCAGTGCTGTTATTGGTGATGTTAACAGCTATCACCACAGCGACATATTTGTTTAACCAATTACAGATTAAAGAAGAAAACAGGTTATCATCTGCTTTAGCAAATGCTCTCAGCGAGTCGATCAGCCGGGTCAGCTTTTCAGGAAAATATCAGGCCAGGCTGCTGATCGAGGAGATGAATAACAGAATCCCGGAAATCCTCTATATTTCTGTTGAGAATCCGGATGGAGTTATTATAGCTCATAGTGATAAAGAAAATAATGATAAATTGATTCCAAAAAATCAATTACTTAATATTAAAAAGTGTATAACAAAATCATCAACTCTTTTTGTGGAGACTAAATATCGGAATAAAGATGTGAAAGAAATTTTGATACCATATCGGGGGGGATTTAATGCAGAAATACAAGGTATTGTCCGGATTGGTATAGATATTGAAGAGGTTCGCCAGATTCAGAAAAATAACCTGTTCAAATTATTTATTCTGATAGCTCTTCTGACCTTGGTCGCAATATCTCTTATTTATTATCTAAGTCGTTATTTCGGCTCAACAATGCGTGATCTGGCTATTCAATTAACAGGTATCCTCAAACATGCTCCAATGACGATTATCATCTCTGACCCAAAAGGGAAAATTCAGGTCATGTCAGAAAAGAATCCCTATTTTTTAAAGATAGGATTAGATGATGTGAATCTTTTCAAAATCTATAACAAATACTTATCAGATGATTCAGCCAGAGATTTGATTAAAACTTCAGAAACTGTTTTTGATAAACATATTAAACTCGAAAAAGAAATGGAACTTGTTAACAGTCAAAACACCATTTATTGGCATATAACTATTTTTCCCGTCTCGATTGCTAAAAAACGAAAAGTCAACCTGAACTGTACCCTGAACAGGGACGG
>CAYQPF010000078.1:0-4850 GCA_964419225.1 uncultured Candidatus Cloacimonadota bacterium
GAGGTATCTTTATCTGACTTTTCAAAAAAGTATCTTAACATAGACAGGTTAAGAGTTTTACCGAATCTGCGGGGGCGGGGGAGAAGAATTACCTGTGAAGAATTATCCCAGATTTCTTTGATCAAAAGAGATTTATCAACAAAGTAAAAGTCTTTATCAATAAATGTCTTGAAATCTGAATATCCCAGAGAGACTTTTTTCATAATAACCTCTTAACTACAAAATAGAAATACCAACATAAATTGCAAGAAAATTTATCCTAATTTGGAAGTACTTATTTAAATAAATTTATAGAATTCGTCGGTACTTCTTCTTTCCGGTATATTTTTAAACTCATCCGGATAACCCAGAGGTGTTACACACGCAATATAATGATTTTGAGGTACTTCGAATAATTCTTTGGTTCTGTTCATATCCATCCCCCCTATCCAGCAAGTACCGAGTCCATATGTTTCAGCAGCTAAAATAAAATGATAAGCAGCAATAGAACCATCTTCGCAGATCCTCTTGGTTTTATCTGTATCAACACAGATAGCTACTGCTATTGGAGCATTCGCAATCGGCAAGGTTGATCCTTCTCGTAATCCGGAAAGCTCTTTGATTTTATCTTTATTCTCTGTTAAAACGAAGTAATAACCCTGACTGTTTCTGGCCGTGGGAGAGTATTTACATGTTTGCATGATTTGCTCGATCAATTCCCTGGGAACTGGTGTATCCTGAAACTTCCTGATACTGCGTCTTGTAACAAGTAATTCCTCTCCATCCAAATAAGGTTTGAGCGGATGCATAAAAGTTTGAAACTCCAACATTCTGCCTTCAGGATCTTTAGCAAAGAAATGAAAGATATTGAACTTAGGATTTTCCTGAGGTTTCTTGAAAGAAATAGCTGATAAAGAATCATACATTTTCTCAACTTCTTCCTGTGTTTTAAAGAAAAAAGTAATTAACCCCTCATAATCCGCTTCAGGCTGCTCATGAAATCCAATAAGCAAATTTCCTTTTTTTAGGATTTTACAAACACCCTGGTCCAGCCATAATTCCATGTCAAGTTTGTTCTGATAAAAATTAACCATCGAAGCGAGCATTTTTGTGCGGAAAAATATTATGCCTGACATATCATCTCCTTATTGAGTTTCTAATTTAAAAATATTACTGGGATCTATCGAAAGCTTTCCTTGAAAATTATAGGGAATATTAATGTCCTGATTAAATAATTCTACAGAAAGATTACCCTGAGTAGTAAATTCCAGTTTCTTGGCTATTAACAGATTAAACGAGGAAATCAACATTTGCCAATTTTCGATTTGGAAGACCAATTGACCTTTTGCCTCTTTAAAATCCGGGCTGAGGGTTACCGGAGCTTTTAGTTTTCCATCACCGACAAATTTGTTATTAATGAACAGTTTTGATTCATAGGAATTAAGTCTGGCTTTAAGGGCAAATTCATTCTCCACAGTAAAATTAAGCACAAAATGCGTTTCTGTTAAAGAGAATCTATCAATATGAACTTTCTCCACCTGGATCAATTTCATTTTGGAAATTTGTTCTTTGATCAGACTTATGATCTTTTCTTTGAGTACTTTTTCCTTAAAAGAAATTTCCTGGGTACGATTGATAGTCAAATTTTTATTAAACAAAAGATATTTTACGTCGGCATTACCTTTAAATTTAAGAACAGCTTTACCGTCACTGATCTTCAAATGACGTTGCACTTCAGGATTCATCAGTACTAATTCCACGGTAATCACTGCTTCTTTTTTGCCGGGTAAGGAAATTTTGCCAGGAAGAATCAAATCGCCGAGTTTAAAATTATCTGAACTATAAACACATAATTTTGGGTTTGTGATCTTGATTTTAAACATTTTATTGTTTCTGATTGTCACATCGGCTGAAACTCGTATATCATCTTTATTCAACGTTAGTATTTTAATATTATCATATTTAATCACTTTAAGCTGTGGTAGTTTTTCTGAACATCCGGTACCCAGAAATAGAATGAAAAGCAACAAAAAGTGGTAAAGATGCTTATTTTTTTTCATGTTTATCATGGCATCTCTCAGTGGGATGGTAATGCACGATAACATGTCTTAAGGCCGGGAATGAATGATACAATTTTTCTTCAAGCTGATCAGCAACTTTGTCACCTTCAGAAACTGTTAAATCACCATTGATGCCTATAATTAAATTAAGAGTGAAGTAAGGTCCAAAACGCTGTGATCTGATGGTTTCCAACTTTTCAATCTTTTTGAAAGAATAAACAAGATTGGAAACTTCTTCTTCCAGTTCAGGTTCCAGAATATTGTCCATGAGAGAAGCAGAAGAATCTTTGATTATTTCGATACCTGTTTTGAGAATAAACAGAGCTACTACACCGCCTGCTAATGGATCGACCCAGTAATATCCAAAAAGAGAAAAGGTGATGCCAATGAAAGCAGCTGAAGATGCCATAATGTCGTTCAAATGGTCGGATGCTAAGGCTGTAATAGCCGGGTTTTTGATTTTCTTGCCAACTCTTTTTGTATAAATTGTGAGATATATTTTTGTGATTATTGTCAGGAAGGCAATGATCAATGCTATCGGAAGAGCGGCTTGGAGATCGGTCTTACCTGTCATATAGTCAAATACATTATTCGCTGCATCCCAGAATATTGCAATTGCCGTTGTAATAATGAAGGCACCTACAGTTATAGCTGCAATGTTCTCTAATTGTCTGTGACCATAAGGGTGTTCATGATCGGCCGGCTTATCTGCCATCTTCAAAAATACTTTAACTACTACATAATATGCTACATCTGATGTAGAATTAATACCATCTGCTAATAATGACGGACTGTGGGCAAAAATGCCCGTAAATGTTTTGAATAGTGCTAAAACAATATTGGCAAAAAGACCAAGATTAACAGCTAAATGAGCTTTTTTTGCAAACTCAATTTCATTCGGCAAATGGGAATTTGTGTTCTGTGGATTATTTAACATTAATTATTTTAACGGATTTTCCTTTTTTCCGGGCATATGTGATCATCTTGCCTACATCGTCATTACTACCATTCCAGAAAGCAATAATCTTGTCACTGTAATCGACGATCAAATTATTAGTCAAGCTGGCAGCCAATCTGCCGTGTTTGATAAAGTCCGGATTAAAGGGTACTGTGTCAATTTTAAATCTCATTGCAAATTTCTTCACCATATGACCTACGCCAAGACCACCAATAAAATTGAGTTTACTGATATTTAGAACTTCTTTATTTAATTCAAATTCCAATAAAGTGGAATCATCAAATCCCGGACTGGCAACAACAGCTACTTTCATTTAAAACTCCTGCTTTAAACCTACTTAAGAGACCTTCTTTATTTGCCCCTCAACCTTCATTTATCAGGTTAAATAAATACAACACCCTCAGAAAGAAGGTATGCTTTACCAAATATTTCTAATCTTCCTTTGTCTGTCAATTGTAATTTTAAAATTCCGCCTCTTTGTGAACATTGATATGCTAATAAATCAGTTTTACAAAGCAATTGTGACCAGTAAACAGCGAGTGCAGTGTGTGTCGAACCTGTTACAGGATCTTCATTTACTCCTTCCCAGGGAGCAAAACAACGAGATAAAAAATCGTATTTATGATAAGCAGTATCTAATTCTGAGATAGGCTGTGCCGTTAATACCAGGCTTTCCATGCCCTTAATCTTTAATTCCTGTAATTTAGTGAAATCGGGCCTGATATCAATTAAATCAACTGGTTCTGATAAATGCAAAATTAAATTCTTTGTGTTGTGTGCTAAAAATGCCTGAATGACTTTTTCTTTACTTAAATTCAGCACTTTTAAGAGCTTTTGAGGTTTGGGAATGAATTTAATTGTATCAATAGGGAAATCCATTATCAACCATTCATCCTTTTTTTCTACAAAAAGAGAACCGCTTTTTGTGAGGAATTCCAGCTTTGGATTTTCATTCTTTAATAAATCAAAAAGAACTTTTGCAGTGGCTAATGTGGCATGACCACAAAGCGGTACCTCTGTTTTGGGTGTAAACCAGCGTAAACTGAACTGATTTGCTTTTTTGATGTTCATCTTATCCAAAGGTCGCACAAATGCTGTTTCCGAAAGATTCATTTCAGCAGCAAAACTTTGCATTAAGGCATCATCGAGATCACAATCAAGAATGCAAACTTTTGCCGGATTGCCTTTAAAAGGCTTTTCACTAAATGCATCCACATGAAATATCTTAAAAAACATGATTCCTCCTAATTAAAACCCCAATTGGTACATTCTCTTCGGGGATAGCAGATCTTTCAGTTCATCAGAACTGAAAATCTTCTCTTCCAAGATGATTTCTGAAAGTGATTTACCGTCTGCTTGTCCTTTCTTTATTAACTCATCAACTTTCTCATATCCCAGAACCGGCACAAGAATTGTCGCAAGTGACTTGCTTTTCTCTACATTCTTCAGACAATTTTCGGCATTGGCCTTTATCCCTGAAAGACATTTATCAGACAACATGTTCGTCGCGTTCTTCAGAAGTGTAAGAGACTGTAAAATATTATGTGCCAGTAGTGGCAAAAATTGATTCAACTCCAACTGACCCATTGCTGCCACCAAAGTGATCGTACTGTCATTACCCATAACCTGCAAAGCACATTGTGCTACAGACTCCAGAATCACCGGATTGACCTTTCCCGGCATGATAGTTGAACCTGCTTGTCTGACAGGTAAAGAGATCTCCGCTATTCCACCATCAGGACCCATACTCAGCAACCGTAAATCATTGGAGATCTTGAACAGGTTAACTGCATAAGTTTTCAGCATACCCGAAACTTCTGCAAAACTATCCATATTCTGGGTATTATCAACCA
>CAYQPF010000078.1:4860-23528 GCA_964419225.1 uncultured Candidatus Cloacimonadota bacterium
CAGCTCTGGATACACTTAAACCTGTGAGTTCCCTGAGCTTTTCTGTCACTCTGAAAATATAATTACGGGGAGCCCCAAGCCCTGTACCAATAGCGGTTCCTCCCAAGTTTACTGTTTTTATCCTTTCTCTGCATTTGAAGATTCGCCATCTGTCCCGGGAAAAAGCTTCAGCATAAGCTCCAAAACTCATGCCAAGTGTCATCGGTAAAGCATCCTGCAATTCTGTTCGCCCAAGTTTTATGATATCTCTGAATTCAATTTCCTTAGTCTGTGTTATTTCCTGCAAATATGAAACATCATTCTCTAATTGTTTGAGCATTGTTAAAATCGATACTTTTAGGGCTGTCGGATAAACATCATTCGTTGACTGATGCATGTTCACATCATCGAGAGGAGAAATTTCCAATCCGGATCTTTCTGATGCAATATTGGCAATAATTTCGTTGAAATTCATATTTGTAGAAGTTCCTGCTCCACCCTGAAAGGCATCCAGACAAAATTGTTCATGATGCATACCTTGCAAGATTTCATCACAAACTGCAATCATGGGAATCGCTTTTTCTGAGGATAGAAAACCCAACTCCTGGTTGATCAATGCTGCTGCTTTCTTTACCTGGGCAAAAGCAATAATAAACGTTGCAGGCATTTTATTGGAAGAAACAGGGAAATTCTCCAGTGCTAATTTAGTTTGCTCTCCATAATACATTTTATTCATTTATCCTCTATCTTGCTCTTATTTTAACTATATGATAATATAAAAATATTCTTTTGGCAAATTAAGTGTTTCAGATCTTAACCACCATTTCATTGGAATTACAGAACAACGACCATATCAGTGTACTTCAAGTAAAATAATTATCGCAGTCTGTCGCTATATGGAAGACAACCGGATAACAGAGAGGAAACCAAAGAACTGCAAATGACATTTCTCGAAGCGAGCTCAATCTATTTGCCAACCTTTCTGAAGTGCATAACAACCTCTCAGAGAAGTCAAAAGCCATCCAGTGAAGCTGAATGGCTTTTAACTTCATTATCTCTCAGTTATTCTCTTGATTTATTCCTATTTACAGACCTGATGAGAGAAGTACCATCTCCTACTGTCACCCGGTAGAATTTACAGGATGCCGAAGTATTCGGATCATTCCAGGATGTAGTTGTCAGGTTTGCTGCCTCCACCACCCATCCATCAGGAAAAACAGCATTCAGGTCAGTGGAACTGTAAACTGTATATGCAATACTTCTGATATTGATAGGCACAGCATCCCATGAAATCATCACCCCGGTTGCAGCTCTGGCAATGGTAATATTCTGCGGTGGTATCAAGGTTATGAATTGCTGAACTGCTGACCAATCAGATTCAGCTGACTCATCATCTATCGTTTTAACCCGATAATAGTAACGGTATCCTGAAATAAGCGGATTCATAACATGGACAAAAGTCTGTCCAAATTCTGTAAGAAGTGTATAAACAGGATTTTGAAAAGTGTTGCTTGTATCCAGTTCGACACAATACTTCAAATGATCGGAATTATCACTCAAATCGGGATCAGAAGCATTATTCCAGGAGATAATAGGAGTAAGACCGGAAATCATATTTCCATTTTCAGGAGAAAAACCGTTTTCAGGTGCTTCTGGTGCAGTATTGATCTTGTTGAAGAAGAAGTGTGCAGAACCATCAGTGAAAATAGATTCCCAACCGTTATTGTAAACTGGTCTCATTCTCCAGTAATATACAGTATTATCGATCAAGCCGGCATAATCTGGTAGTTCATTAAGTATAACTCCGGCGTATAAATTGACAGATCTTGAGTTGGGCATAAGAACGTTGTCATCTACTTCCGGGCTTAAGAAATCGGGGTTATTATCGATCTGAATCTGGTAGCTGGAAATCAAACTCAGGTTGTTTGTCTGCCACAACAAGTTTCCGGAAGGCTTCAGTTCAGCCTCATTAAGCAATGTGGGATACCTTACAGCTCCAAAGGATTTTTCCGTTGCAAAAGCAGATCCGACAAAGCCATTGTCAACCGCCTGGACACTCCAGTAATAAGAACAAATTTGATAGGCCGAAGGTGCTGTAGTACTCAGGTTCATTGTCCAAGTATTATTGTGGTATTGGTTACCTGATTTGGCAATTTTCCTCCAGCCATCAGTTTGAGCCATAGAGGGCAGTAAATTATTCAAACCTTGAGCTGTTCCTACTCGCAGATTGTATGTTAGTGCTGATGTTGGTGTCTGATTGTCGGTGGAAGAATTCCAACTGAAAGTAACTGTCGAATCTGTGCATACAGTCACTAATCCGGTAGGAACTGTAGGCTTCGTATTGGCTGTGCTGACATTATTATGGAATATTTTGGAAATCCTATTCACACCACTATTGTCGGTAGTGCCTGTAAGGAGGATATCCAGGACTCCATCTTTGTCGTAATCACCTAAAGCGAGATTGCTTGACCAAACAGCTGGCAATATAGTATTTATCTCTGTGAAGGAGTCGTTATTTCTATGATAAATTTTAGTAATACTCGTAGGGAATTGCGTTAGCCCGGTTATGATAATTTCCAGAGAACCATCGTTATCAAGGTCAGCCCAGGCTGTACTGCCATAATAAATTCCAGGTAACCCGGCATTAATATTTACGAAAACCGAGTTATCATTACGATATACATAAGTAATATTATTGCCAGAGTAATCTGTTTCGCCTGAGATTAAAATATCCAAGTCACCATCGTTATCATAATCACCCCAGTCAACATTGCCTTCATACACTCCTGTTAATCCTGCATTTATATCTGTGAATACCCGATTAAAGCCTGTGGACTGATCATTACGATATATTTTGGTTATGGCATTACCGCTATAATCCAAACCACACATCAAAACATCCAGATCGCCATCATTATCATAATCGCCCCAGGCAGCGTGCCCTATTTCGACTCCCGTCAAACCTGCATTTATGTCAGTGAATACCCGATTTGAACCTGTAGAGGGATCATTACGATAGATTCGCGTAATGCAATAATAACTATCGTTTCCTGCGATCAAAATATCCTGATCTCCATCGTTATCATAATCGCCCCAGGTTATACAACCTGAACTGACACCCTGCAGTCCGGCGTTAATATCGGTAAAAGTTCTTCCTGAGCCGGTAGCAGGATCATTACGATAAATACAGCTAATATTATTATATGCATTTGTTGTTCCTGCAAGTAAGATATCCAAGTCACCATCATTATCATAATCACACCATTCTACACTACTGTATTTAACCCCTGGTAGTCCTGCATTTATGTCCACGAATACACCGGCATCATTCCGATAAATACGGGAAATGTTAACAGAATTTGTTTCTCCTGTGATCAGAACATCCAAATCACCATCATTATCATAATCCCCCCAGGCCACACTACCCCAACTGACACCTACCAAAGCTGAGGTTATATCGTCGTAAACCTGACAATGAATGTTTTGCTCCGGAGCAAAAGCAGAACCGGCGAAACTGTTGTCAATCGCCTGCACACTCCAGTAATAATTACCGCCTGGAAGATTTAACGACCACTCGGTGTTACTGTTCAGACTGCCTGCTTTAGGAATTTTTCTCCAGCCATCGCTTAGTGACATGGAAGAAAAGACATCATCAGCACCAGGTGTTGTGCCTATCCGGAGATTATAAGTCAGTCCTGCTGATGGAGTTTGTTCATCTGTGGCAGCATTCCAACTGAAGGTAATCTTTGTTCCGGAAACAACAGCCTGCAAGTTTGTTGGGGCTGTGGGAGCAGTATTTGCAACAGTAATGTCATTACGAAGAATTCTGGTTATAAGGCTGGAGGCAGATATAACACCGAAAGAGAGAATATCCAGATCCCCATCGTTATCATAATCGCCCCAGTTCACGACACAGTTGGATATACCCGGGATATCTGCGTTTATATCTGAAAAAACCCGTTCTGAACCTGAAGAAAGATCATTACGATAGATTTTAGTAATTCGGGTATGATCTAGCGTATTTCCACTCAGCAATACATCCAAGTCACCATCATTATCAAAGTCACCCCAGGCAACGTTACTCTCTGATACACCTGTTAACCCGGCATTAATGTTAGTGAAGACACCTGCATTGTTTTGAAAAATCTTGGCAACAGCTCTGTTTAAATAATCTCTGCCTGAAATCAAAATATCTAAATCCCCGTCATTATCATAATCTCCCCAGGCAATACCACCATCTGTAATAGTCTCCAATCCGGCATTGATCTCTGTAAATATTCCTGCATCATTACGATATATTTTACTAACTCTGCTATAATTTGTCTCACCTGAAATCAAAATATCCAAATCGCCGTCATTATCATAATCCCCCCAGACTTGGTTACTAAAATATACACCTGTCAGACCTGCATTGATATTTGTGAATACTCCGGCTTCATTGCGATAAATAATGGAAGAACCATTATTACCATCTGGAGAACCGGTTTGGAGGATATCAAGATCCCCGTCATTATCATAATCCCCCCAGGCAACATTACCGAAAAATAATAATGCCAATCCGGCATTGATATCAGTAAAAACACCATTATCATTACGGAAGATTTTTGAAGAATAGCCTGTCATCAGGATATCCAAGTCACCATCGTTATCATAATCGCCCCAAACTGCACTGCCTTCAGAATTTCCAGGAAGCCCGGCATTGATATTAGTAAAGGTGCGATCGGAACCGGGTGAAGGGTCATTGCGATAGATTCTCGTGATATCTCCTGAGGTTGTTGATCCTGTGAGAAGGATATCCAAGTCACCATCATTATCATAATCTCCCCAGGTTGCATTGCCCAGGGATACATTGCTCAAGCCGGCACCAATATCTGTAAATCGATATATTGGAGCACCCAAAGTCAAAGTGGATCCATTTGTGTCTCCATGCAGATTATTAGCGGTAAAATCTCTTACATCATCTGTACCATCGTTGTTAATACCCAGATTTTCCAGAGAATCAAAACGCCAATAGGCAGTCAAACCGCTTTCTGTACCGTTTAAAACATGAACCATCCCAGCCTGGATTTCTGACTGTGTGCGGGCATAATTCCAGATCCGTACATCGTCCATTTTACCATTGAATATATAGGACGAATCACCTCTTTTACCTAAACGAAATTCGTTAGATGAATGAATAATTGCAGTAGTCAGCGGATTACTGCCGTGGTTTATTGCTCCTGTATTTATCCCATTTATGTATATTTGACCTATCGACTGACCTGGATCATATACACAAGCCAAATGAACCCAGGTTCCTGGTGCAAAGGCATTTGCAGGAGTGTCTAAATACACATTGGCAGTCGGAATAAAGCGGATTCCGTTCGATATTCCCCCGCCGGTATGAATTTCAAGTTCTTCTAAGCTTTTTGCGGTCAGGAAGTTCACATTAGTGGCACTTTCATCCCAATAAAACCACATTTCGATGGTTACGGCTGATAAATCAAACACATTATTATCAGGAATATTAACATAATCGTCTATCCCGTCGAAATCCAGTGCATTATCACAATACACATCAGCAGTAACAAAAATTAACAAAAGAATTATAAATACATAAGCCTTTTTCATTTTGACAACTCCTTAATTTTTGTTTGGGTCTTTCTTCGCACCCAATTATTCATACAGAACAATGAAATTTTGCGTTGTGAGACCTTACTGTCAAGTTATTTATGATTTTTTTTGCCCTTACTCATAATTGAAAAGCAGAAAAGTGTTAAAAAAAGATCCGAATTAGCATATTACATGAGAACCTTCATCATTTCTCTTGACTGAATTTAAATACATTTTAGCTTTAACTTATGGTAAAAAAGATACTTATCATCAATCTAACCCGCATGGGAGATTTGATTCAGACAACAGCCCTCATTTCCGGGCTGAAGAAGAAATATTCACTTAGTCAGATAGATTATCTGGCCATGTCGTCTTTTGCTTCGATTTTAAAGAATATTCCCGGTTTGGATGAGATCATTACGCTCGATGATCATCTCTTAGTAGATCAGCTTAGAGATGATATTTGGACAGGTTATCTGGAAATCAAACAAAAAGTCGACTTCCTCAATCGCAGAGAATATGACCTGCTGATCACTCCCGTTGTTTCTATACAGGCCTCAATGCTGTCCTATCTGATCAAAGCCAAAGAAAAACTGGGAATGATCACAAATTCCAACCGTGAACAAAAAATGACCTCGGACTGGACCAGTTATCATTTGGCCAACGAACACCACTTGGGAGAACGTTGCCTCAATCTTGTTGATATCTTCAGCAACATCGGTGGAGTCAGTACGACTTTTGCCGATTTCCAGTTGCAGGCATCAACAGAAGCTCTCCAGAGGGCCAACTCCTTCTGGCAGGACAAAAACCTGCACAGAACTTTCACCATCGGTTTTCATGTAGGAGCCAGTCAGTCCAACAAAGCCTGGGAGCCTGAAAAGTTTAAACAGGTTATTCATCGTTTATTGGATGATCCCGGCATTACTGTTATCATCTTCGGCGGTTATCAGGAACTGCCCTTAAATAATGTCTTTAGTGACCTAAAATCTAATAGATTGTTAAATCTGATCAATAATTTTAAAGTTGATGAACTCATAGCTTATATCGGGAAATTGAATATGTTTGTGACCAATGATACAGGCCCGATGCATATCGCTGCAGCTTGTAAAGTCCCGATCATAAATATCTCTTTAGGCCCTGTCAGCCTTTGGGAAACTGGGCCATACAGTCAGAAAGCACTTGTCCTGCAGGCAAACATAGATTGCCATCCCTGCAAATTCTCCTATCAATGCCCACATTGGAATTGTCATTCTATGCTGACCCCATCTTATGTTTTGGCATTTATTCTGGCCTACAAGTGCCAATTGCAGAACATACAGGAATGGAGTTACCCGGCAGAAGACAGAGTCATCTGCTGGCAAAGTACTCAGGATATCTTTGGCTATCAGCATTTTGTGCCTTTACGTAAACGGCAGATCACTGCTCAGGAATATTTCTTTGAGATTAAAAGATTGGTCTGGATCCTCAGTTTAACTGGAAAGAGCAGCAATGCAGAAGCTCATAATCAGACATATCTGGATTATCTGAGTAAATACTATTTTCTAGTAAAGCATGATTATCCCGAGCATATTCTACTCCTGGAAAAGCTGATCAAGACGAATCAACAGTATCTCCAGGAGTTTGAAAGTATCTTCTCAATGAGGCATGAAAGCAAAAAAAGTGTTGACAGAATCCAATTTATTTGGGCCTCTGTAAAGAAAATAAAGAGTGATATGTTTGATAGTGCTAAGCAAATAACGGGTTACTATGACCTGTTTGCATTTGCTCAATTCAAAGAATCCAAACTTTCGGACGGAGATTTCTTCAGCCTTTTAGAAGAAACCTCTCATATTTATGCACTGTTAGACCGACAATTAAGAATAATATTGTTAAATCTGAGGAGATAATATGCAGGTAATATTTAATGGAAATGAGCAAAATATCAAGATATCATCAATAAGTACTTTATTGGATATTCTGTTCCAGATCGAAAAGGATCTTCCCCAGGATTTTATCGTAACTGAGCTTAAACTCAATGGGAAAACCTTGGACAGTAATTGGTATCACAATGCGAAAAGTATCTATCTTCTCGATGAAGACAAGATTGAAATCAAAGTTGAACACTCCAGTATCATTGCCAAAGAAACTTTATTAAACTCCAAAAACCATTATAATGCAATTCTGGCAGATTTGTCCCGCATCGCTGATATGTTCAGAATGGAAGATGAAACCAAAGCTAATACCCATTTTGTTCAGGCAATCGAAAATCTGCAGTGGTTTTTTAAAATCGTTGAAGATACCACAGAACTCTTAGGTAAACCGGTTCACTCCATTGTTTTTAACAATAAGAGTCTCGCTGAGCATATTAAGAGCCTGGAAGCCAAACTGGAAGAAGTTATTACTATTCAACAGAATAAAGACTGGATCCTTTTGGCCGATTTGATTGAATATGAAGTGATTCCCATTTTAAAGGATTTCAGCGTAATATACACTTTGGTAGAAGTATAGATGATACTCAAAAAAAGCTTTGCCAGTGATAATAATTCCGGTGTACATCCCCGTATTATGTCTGCTATCAATGAGGCTAATCAGGGTCACTATGTCTCCTACGGTGATGATTACTTTACCAAACAGGCTCTGGAAATCTTCAAAGAGGAATTTGGGGAAGATACCGAAGCATATCTGGTCATGACCGGAACTGCAGCCAATATTTTGTCTATCAAGAATTTTCTGCCTACCTGGGGCTCAGTTATCTGTTCCGAAAATTCTCATATCCATGTCGATGAATGTGGAGCTCTGGAAATGCAGACCGGGGGAAAAGTGATCTATCTGCCGGCAAATAACGGCAAGATAACTCCTGCTCAAATTGAACCGCTTTTTCATACCAGAGGTGATGAACATCACTCTCAGCCTATGCTGGTTTCCATAAGCCAGACCACCGAATTGGGTACAGTCTATAGCTTGGATGAAATCAAACAAATGTCAGATTTTTGCCACGAAAAAGGACTTCTGCTCCATATTGACGGAGCCAGAATTGCCAATGCAGCCGTCAGCCTTAATACCAGTTTTCGGGCTATGACCTTTGATCTGGGAGTGGATTGTGTTTCTTTCGGCGGAACAAAGAATGGTCTCTTCTGTGCAGAAGCTGTCCTCTTTAAAGACAAAACAAAATCACAAAATTTTAAATATATCCGTAAACAGGGAATGCAGTTAGTCTCAAAAATGCGTTTTATCGCCTGCCAGTATTTACCTTACTTCAAAGAGAATATTTGGCAGTCCAATGCCCTGCAGGCTAATACTATGGCAACTTATTTGGCTGAAGAATTAAACAAAATAGACAAAGTGAAAATAACCCGACCTGTTCAGGCAAATGCAGTTTTCCTACTTATGCCGGCTGAGATCATCCCAACCCTGCAGGAAGACTATTTCTTCTATATTTGGGATTATGATATTTCCGAAGTTCGCCTGATGACTTCCTTTGATACCACAAAAGAAGATATTGATAAATTTATCTCCTGCCTGAAAGCAAAACTATTCTAAGAATGCCTGCTATGTTTACAAAACCTGCCTTTATTGATAAAGATACTTTCTTCGCTTTACATTTGGATAAACTTGTATCATTGATTCAACCAGTTACCTCTCTTGGCAGGAAAATTAAATCCCACTTACTGGATTTTTCAGCTTGTGATGAAAATTCACTCAAAGAAGAATTCAGAAGAATACAGACACTCATGCAGGTCATGGTTAAGCATCCTGGTTTTACCGGGAATTTACAGGCAATATTAGCCCATTTTGATGATATTTCTCTGACCTTGGAAAAACTATCCAAACAAAATACTCTGGAAATCTTCGAAATCTTCGAAATCAAATCCTTTGTCTTTTTTTATCAAACTATGCGAAAACTGCTCCTTGAACACAAACTGGATAAAATTGCCGAACTGGCAGATTTTACCAACTTATTCCGCTATCTTGATGCAGACGGACAAAATACTCCTCATTTCCAAATCAGTGCCACTTATTCCTCAGATTTGCAGGAAATACAGGACAAAATTACAAAGCTTAAATCTCAATATCTTACTCTCGAAAAAGAACTATATTTGCAAATATGCATAACCTTACAAATTGAGAAAATTGAACCTCTGATAGTTGTCTCCCGGATGAATACAGAGCAGATTCAAAAAATTGAAAACTCAGGCTTCTTTTACCTGGAAGCAGAAAACTTTGCCAATTTACACTATCGCATCCATCAAACAAAGGATCAATTAGAGCTTGCAAAGAGAATCAGAGATCTCGAGACTGAATTAGAGATCATAGATAAAAAGGTTCGTACTCAAATCACTGCCAGGATCAAAGAATACTCAGATGATCTGAATAAAGCTCTGTCATTGACAGCCTGGCTGGATTTTCTCTGTGCTAAGTCCGTCTTTGCTTTGAAATACGACTGTCATTGCCCCAAATTTAATCACGACTCCCATTATGATCTTCCTCAGGCTGACAATATTTATGTCCATTCTGAGCTCTCTAAACAGGATATTGAATTCCAAAAAATAGACCTTTTCCTTGAGACTAAGGTCTCTGTTCTGTCAGGTGCAAATATGGGAGGCAAAACAACCATCCTCAAATCTTTAGGAATTATTGTCTGGATGGCTGGTGTCGGTATTCCAGTACCCTGCCCCAAAGCAAATATTCAATTGCCTGATTTTATCTTCTACTCAGGACCTTCCAAAGAATCCAACAGAAGTGATCTCAGCAGCTTTGCCTCAGAGATGGTTATCTTGAATGATTTTGCCTTGAAAGATGGCAAAGGATTATTTCTGGTTGACGAATTTGCCAGAGGGACAAATCCTGAAGAAGGACAGGCGTTCTTCACTGCTTTGCTGGACTATTTCGTGGATAAAAAGAAATATTTGCTCACAGCGACCCATTTTCTGGTCAAATTACAAGCTACGCAAATCAGTCACTTTCGTATTAAAGGCTTGAAAATTGATAAAAAATTAGTTAAAGATAAAACAAAATATGATTTGAAAGATAGATTAAAACAATTACACAAATATATGGATTATTCTTTGGAAAAACTTGATCAAAAAGCTGAAACTCCTCAAAATGCTGTTCAAATATCTGAATTACTCGGAGTTGAAGAAAAGTTTCTGAAAAGAGTACGTTCCTATCTGCAAAAGGGGGATTCTTGATAGATATTTTAATTACCTTACTCTTATTGGGTATCTTGGTTCTGGTGCATGAAACCGGACATTTTCTCGTTGCACGCCGCTTCGGAGTTACAATTGAAAAGTTCTCCATCGGCTTTGGTACCCGCTTATGGGGCTTTACCAAAAACGGTACTGAATATGTTATTTCGCTTATTCCCCTTGGCGGATATGTGAAAATGAAAGGTGAAAATCCTGACGAAAACAGAAAAGGTGAAGAGGACGAGTTCGGTTCTAAAACCTGGTGGCAAAGAGCATTAATCGCATTTGCCGGTCCTTTCGCCAATTTGTTATTTGCTTTCCTTCTTTTCATGGTTTCCTTCCTCTATGGAAGAGATTATACTGATCAGCTTCCTATCATCAGCAAAGTAAACAAAGCCTATGAAAGCTACTTCAACAAAGGTGACCGGGTCATCTCTGTTAACAACAAAAATGTCCGCGGTTGGAGTGATATTGCCCAATTCACAACCAATGGTTCGAACTCTTATACCATCAACAGAAACAACGAAGAAATTTCTGTCGAAGTACCTCAGATAACCCAGACCAGTTGGTTCACTGATCTCTATCCTCAAGTCCCTGCTATAATCGGGGAAGTAACTCCCGGTATGCCTGCATACAGAGCCGGCATGATGGATAACGATAAAGTCATCAGCATCGATGGTAAACCTGTGGGCGATTGGTATGAAATGCGGGATTTAATAGCTAATAATAAAAATAAATCAATCATGATCGTCATTGAAAGAAATGGCAGACAGGTTCAAAAAAGAATAGATCTGGAAACCAATGTTTTGGATAATAATAATTCAAAAATCATCGGAATCCAGCAATATATGCCGATTAAAATGACTGAGAGATATAATATCCTGGAATCAGCCAAGCTTTCTGGTATCTCCACAATAACCTTTGTTGTGGCAAACTATGTTGGTTTGTATAAATTAATTCAGAAACCTTCAACTCTCAAAGATAATATCGGTGGACCTGTAATGATGTATTCCATGTCCAAGCAAACTACTAAGAAAGGATTTACAACTTTTCTCTCTTTCATGGCAGCTATCAGTATTATCTTGATGATCATGAATTTATTGCCAATTCCTATTCTGGATGGTGGGCATATTTTCTTCTGTTTTTTGGAAGGAATCTTAAGAAAACCCCTGTCAATTAAAGTACAGATGGTTTTACAGCAGATAGGTTTTTCTTTCTTACTCTTCCTGATGATCTTTGCCTTTTACTCTGATTTTTCCAGAGTCGCTAAAAGACAGATCAGCATCCATCAGGCAGGGCAGGATTCTGTAAGAGCAAAGTAGATGTTTTGGAACGCCGAATTTATTCGGTAGGTGGCAACCATTTTAATGGTTCTGGATATGCAGAATTTATTCTGCTGTATGATCTGGAAAGATGTACTGCACAGTTCGAGTTAAAAATAAGTTGATTATGTAATCAAAGGACGGAAATTATTTTTGAATATACTTTAGAAGCAAAAAGTGGAAATGCCAGAGCAGGGACATTGGTCACTCCTCACGGCATTATCAAGACCCCTATTTTTATGCCTGTAGGTACCGTGGCAACAGTAAAAGCCATGTCACCGCATGATTTATTAGATATCCAGGCTCAAATTATCTTAGGGAATACTTACCATCTATATCTGAGACCCGGGCATAAACTCATCGAAAAAGCCGGTGGATTGCATGGCTTCATGAACTGGCAAAAACCTATCTTAACAGATAGCGGTGGTTTTCAGGTCATGAGTCTGAGCGGTTTAAGGAAAATCACTCACGACGGTGTCAGATTTCAGTCTCATATTGATGGCAGTTATCATATGTTTACTCCGGAAAAAGTTATGGAGATTCAGAATTCTTTAGGTGCAGATATCATCATGTCCTTCGATGAATGCCCTCCTCATCCAGCAACGAAAACCTATGTCGCTAAATCTCTCCAGCAGACTTTAAACTGGGCTCAACGCGGTAAAGATGCTCATGCCAGAGCACATGATCAGGCCTTATTCGGCATTGTTCAGGGTGGCGTTTATGAAGATTTGAGAATAGAAAGTGCTCAGGCTTTGATGGAAATGAACTTTCCGGGTTACAGTATTGGCGGACTGGCTGTCGGAGAAGATAAGGAAGATATGTTCAGAACGACGGCTCTTCTTAATTCCATTTTACCTGTGACCAAACCTCGATATCTGATGGGTGTAGGTACTCCGGCTGATATTCTGATCAATATCGGTAATGGAGTGGACATGTTCGATTGTGTGATGCCTACCCGTAATGCCCGTAAAGGCAGTGTATTCACCCGAAACGGTAAACTGATCGTCAAAGCAGCGAGATATAAAGAGGATTTTCGACCCATTGATGAAGAATGTACCTGCTATGCCTGCCGTAACTTCAGCAGAACATACATCAGACATTTGATCACTATGGAAGAAATCCTCGGTATGCGGCTTACTACCATCCACAGCCTCCACTTCTATTTGGAACTCGTCGGCATGGCCCGCAAAGCAATCTTCGAAGACAGATATGAAAGCTTTCTCAAAGAAATGCTTCCCAAAATAGACTCATTGATGGATAATTAGGATAGTTGTTAGTTGTAAGTGAGAGGGAAAAAAGGTCTTAGGTGTTAGGTTTTAGGTGCTATGGCTGGACAGACCTTATCCGGAAAACATGTAGGGGCAAACCTGTGTGTTCGCCTTATAGTCGTCCCTGAGAATATGGACAACTTTATTCGTTGGCGTGGACATGGCAGCAGTATTTTTTTAGAATATCCATAATACCAATTGTAATAATAAAAGAAATAATTAACTGGACAATTGAATGAATGAATTATATATTACATTCAGGAAGGTATTTATGAGTGATAAAGCAATAACAGTTTTTGAGAATTTTAAGATACGCCGACATTTTGACGAAAAAACAGAAATCTGGTATTTCTCTGTGATTGATATTCTGCAAGTTCTTATTCAACAACCAGATTACCATACCGCTAGAAAATACTGGAATAAACTTAAAGAGCGACTGAAAAAAGAGGGAAGTCAGTCGGTGACAAATTGTCACCAACTGAAAATGGAATCAACAGATGGAAAAAAATATTCTAAGAAAAATGATGGGGAGCCCATCTTCCGGGAATTTTACCGCGAATTATGCGAATTAAACTAATTAGGAGTAGGAAATATTAGCCACTGATCAAAAGATAATAATCATAATACAATATTTTTTCATTTGTGTCTGTTTGTTTTTCTTTTTTGTGACTTTTGAGCTTTTTGTGGCTAAAGAGAATCCCTTTTGTGAGACGCTTTTCGAGAGGTTTTTCTGTGTAAATCAGTGTTCTGTTAAGTGTTTCTATCCGAGATTATTTCTCAAATAGTGAACACAGAGTTAGAGAAAGATAATATTAACGGTCTATCTTAATTTCTTATCCATTAAAATTTCTTTTTCTCTCCGTGAACTCCGTGAGCTCCGTAAGAGACAATCCCTAAATCGTCCCTTTATCGGAATATTTCTCACAGAGCACACTGTGAACACGGAGGGGGAATAACAATGAATTATTTAAATGCTGTGAACTCTTTGATGGCAATAGTAGAGAGAGGAGACAACTTGCATTTCCCCTCTCCCATTAATAATTAATAATTAGAGCCCTGATATCTGATAACGGCCTTTGGTATCTGCAATTCATCAAAACCAATAATAACGACCTTTTTAGATTCTTTCAGTAATTCATTCAATTCTTTCAACGGAATTCCCTGGTACACAGGCACTGCTTTGATATCCGTACTAACGAGACTCTGCAAAATATCTTCTCTCGATGTCCAGTTACCCAAACTCTGCGAAGTCGTATCTATCCAGGTTTTCATTTTCGGGATCAAATCCATTACATCCAGCATGATCGGTTTCTGAGGATAGAATACCCCCAGAACATTGGCAGTATAGTTACCGGCTTCCGGTTCTGTTGTATAAACCCTCAGAGAATTATACTGCTTTAAGTCTATTTTACTGCTCAAATCAGCTTCAGTTATTTCTGAAACTAAATAGCTTCCGGAATTAGGATAATTGACTTCCGTCTTTCCCCATAACTTTAACTGTTTTTCTCCTGAAAATGCACCAATCTCTTTATATGTGCCGATTATCCCCTGTGAACCATCCAAAGTTCCATGTTCCGACCCTGGATAATAACTGAAGGATCCTTCTTTGGCGATATAGAATTTCTCATATTTGACTCTGATATATTTTTTTATCTCTTCTTTTGTCTTTGCCTTGTTTTCCTTTGATAAATCGGCCCATAGCCATCTTATGAGCATTCTCAAAGACTTGGATGTATTCAGATTCCACTCATGCCAATCATCCAGATCTGCATCTTTGGGAATAGGACCAAAAGATACCGCTAAAATTGTCTTTCCTAACTGGTCTTTATATCGTAAGGGAAATTCCTTATGAATATTGTTACCGTCTTCATCAACAAAAGCTTTCAGGATAGAGCCGGTATTCATGGTATCTATTCTTCTTAATTTGCCAGACTTGGATCTCGGTCCCCATACTCCGGTAGTGCTGTCCTGATGCTCATAAAACCACTGCAGTATCGCTGTTCTCCACTCAGGTGTCAGTTCGTATAAATGATATTTTCCTATTGTATTATCCTCATGAGCCAGACTGAGAAGGCACCTGGCAAAATGAAAAGAGGTCTGAGGAAATTTGTTTCCCAGCCATCCCACTGTACTTACATCATCCAAATATTTTCTCAACTTCTCCGGTGTATTGATTTGATCCAGATAACGTAAAGGGTATTTAAGCTTCAATGGTTGACCCGTTTCTTCTGCCAATGATGCAAGATGTATCAATACATTTCCAGTCGGTCCTGTATAAGTACAAAAAGGATAAGAATCATCCATGAAAGCACCTGTATTAGGATTCTGCAAGTTCAGATAAAACTCCAGTTCCTCTTTTTTATCAGCAAATTTCGGAAGCTTGATCAGCCCTTCCCTTGTCTTCATTTGCTTGTTATATTTAGTCAATTGCTTGTAGGCATGAACATATCTTCCTCTATCCAGATTATAAACAATTCCCAGCAACTTAAACTCAAATTCTATCATATAGTAACCTTCTTCCTGAAGTTGTTTGTTCATCTTAAACATCTTCGGAATGGAAGGAATCCCATACATAAATGTTACCGATCCCAATGAGATCATTACAAAAATACAAATTACTACTAAGATCAATTTCCTTTTCTTCATTTTATTCTCCTTTTGTGATCTGTTGTCAGTGGGAAATGAAATCCCACATATGTGGGTTAGAAGGCTTCCTTTATCTTTATATAAATACTCTTTTCACCCTCAGTATTAAATGCAAAGTCAAACCTGACAGTGATGTCCTTCTTCCTGTTCAGGGTAATCCGGGGTCCGATTCCCCCGGCAAAACATACATCCGTACCAAAATCCCTGACCCTGTCCTCAACCTCTCCAACACCCATAAAAACTGCTCCGCCTATTCTTCCATATACCGGAAACCTGAACTCAACCTGTCCGGCACCAAAATGCTTTCCAGTCCTGTTATCTCCACCCCGCAGAATGCTCTTATTTTCCAGAGATGAAAGACCTGTGAACGGAATATCCCCAAATTTGGTTTTCAATGCTATCTGATATGCAAGCACACATCTGCTTAATACAGGTTGATAATGCCTGTAATCTAAACTGACTCCCCCAAACTCCTCAGAACTCCCTAAAACATGGGAGTAATAAGTACCAGATACTTCCAAAATATTGCCTTTTCTTCTGTATAACTGCCCCTTTGGCATATTTTTATAAACGAACTTACCTCCCAAGCCTGACAAAACCATCCTGCCTGCACCTAATATGTCTTTGAATGAGGAGTCTTCAAACTTAATCTTGCTGTATTCGAATTTGTAGGCTGAACCTAGGTATAAATTCTCTCTGATCTTGTACATAGCTTCTAATTCAAATGGAATATACACTGCATCATAATCCTTGTCCTGGTAATCATCAGGATAGTTCTTATAACCAAACTCTCCATTAATATTCCACGTGTTATCCTGTAAATATTTACTATATACGACCATCAGATCACTTTGTTTGGATTGATTGACAGTTGAATTTATCTCAATTTCATCCAGATCCTGATTCTTACTCTCCGGCTCAAAATAGATAACACAGGCTCCTCCCAAAGTTAATCCCACTTCATCATCATACCCTATGATCGGATGACCACCTAATCCCCAATCTGCTTCTTTCTTTTCTGTATGTATTGATGGATTAACCGGAATCGCAGACTGCGCCACCAGATTTGTTAAAAAAATAAGAAAAATTAGTAATAATACATAATACTTGGTCATTTTGTCTTCTTCAGAATTTTCTTCAATTCAGTCAAACTTTCTTCAGCCCATTCGATATGCGATTTAACATCATGCATTCCTCTGCTCAATGTTATTTTCCAATATGGTAACAACTCTTCTTTACCGGTTAATTGTAAGTAGTGCTGCAGCTTCTCTTCTACAGAATGTAAATCTTTCAGATCTTTTTTGTACTTTTTTAATCTCTTCTGGATTTGGAAATGCAACTCCTCTGCACCTAAATTGGAAAGGAGCATAACCCGTAAAAGAAAAGCATTGCGATTATCTTCATCAATCTTTTCCGGTACATGTGCCAACCATTCTTTCAAATGCTCTATACCGGATTCTGTAACACTGTAGATCTTCTTATTCGGCCCTGTTGTCCCGGGTTCTTCCTGAGATGTGACATAACCTTTCTCTTCCAGACTCTTCAACTCCCGGTAAATCTGACTGATCTGGGCTGACCAAAAGTAATTTATCGAATCATCAAAGAACTTTTTCAGGTCATATCCGGACATGGGCATCATGTTGAGTAAACCTAATACTGCATGGGGAAGAGACATATAACCTCCTTCTTACTATATCACATGTACTATATAATTTGTAGCATAGTGTGTCAAGCATTATTTTTGCTTGTAACCCTATGCTGTGACAATCTTGTCTCAAAACTTTGTACTAAAAGGAATATTTACCCTTGACAGTAATCCGGGATATTTGCATAAATAATAACATAGATGAATTAACAAGAAGGGGATTATGGAGGAGAGTACAGAGGTTGTTAACGTGGAGATGAAAGCTGTCCCATTGTGTTTGAATTGTGGAGCAGAGGTGCCGGAAAGTTATTGTGCTAAATGTGGACAGTCTATAAAAGTAAATCAGATAAATTTACATTATTTTTTTGAGAAGATAATCCGCCTCCTGGAGATAGACAAAGGTGTCATTCATACACTTACAGAGATGATCAAAAGACCTAAATCCATGATTGAAGGTTATCTGAGAGGTAAAAGGGTGAATATAACCTCTTCAGTAAAGCTCATGTTCATTACCTTTGTCCTGATGGAATTAGTGTCATATATCATAAATGGGTCAGCTGATCCAGCCAAGAATTCATTCATCGTAGATGCCACGAATTTCCAGTATGATGAAAATTTAGTAATCCGCATGTTTTACTTTTCTCTAATTCTTACATCATCTATCAGTACCAGAATTGTATATCATTTTAAAAAGTACAATTTTTTGGAACATGTTGTGATGAATTTTTTTGTTATGGCAACGAGTAAGGTTTTTTCTATACTCTTTGAAATTTGCACTTGGAATAGCTTAGACATATTGAACTTAGTAATTTATCTGTTTTTGTTGAACAGCTTTTATTACAGGATAATGGAGGAGGGGAAGTTAACCAAAAAAGTTTTCTGGAGATTAGGTGCCGTTTCTTTGCTTAACTGCTTTTTCTTTTTAATAATAGCTTTAATTGTTATTGCTGTCTGGTATTTTTATCTGACAGTATATCTGGGGTTGAAATTAGTTTGATTAAACCCGGATTGTGCAGTAGAGGTTTGCAAGCTGGGTCGAAGATCATGAAAA
>CAYQPF010000079.1:0-23284 GCA_964419225.1 uncultured Candidatus Cloacimonadota bacterium
ACTCACCCCTAACCCCTCTCTTGAAAAGAGAGGGGAATGAAAGGAGTCTGTTCTTTTTCGCACCTAACCCAAATAATAGGGAACGAAAGTGGTGGGTCATTTATCACTTATACATCAGATAATTTAACCCAAAGCATTTATCAAATACTTCCGGCTAATACACTCCTGACACCCCTCTCTTCGCAAGAGAGGGGCCGGGGGTGAGTTATCATTTTATCAATGACATTTTCTTTTGAACAACTTTATTATCTGATGTCAGACGGTAAAGATAAATTCCACTACTGACAGATTTGTTATGGTTATCCTTACCATTCCAGACAACTTCATGCTTTCCTGCTGTATTAAAGCCCTGATACAGTGATTTCACTTTTTGCCCTTTAATATTGTAGATCTCCAAATTGACATTGGAATCTTTGTTCAGAGAATAGCAGATCGTTGTGCTTGGGTTAAATGGATTCGGATAGTTTTGACTGAGATTGATCTTCTGGACCGCATTTTGATTCTGCTTAGCATTGAAAGAAACATGATAGAATTTTTCATCTGCCTTATGTATCAGTGTAGAGAAATCATATCCCTGATTGGCATTGATAACATAATAATTATTCATGCCGACAGGACTTGCCTTTGCATCGTAAGCAAAACTGAAGGTTACTTCCTGACCCAGATCTTCTTCTGTGAAATAGGCGTTGATTTCTGTGACATCACCTTCGACCACCGCAGCACCTTTACATACTCCGTTTACAAAGACTGCAGCTTCTTTGGGGAGGTTATCCGGATTGATATCAACATAAACAGGTGTGTAATCTGCCTGGGTTTCAAAAGTAAATATCTTAGCTTCCGGTCTTTCATAACGGATTTCCGGAATTGAATTTTGCCAAACCAGATCAACCAATGCATTGGTTGTAATCGAAACCATATCTCCGAAATTGAAAACAATTTTTGTATCCTTGGCTGTTTTTGTATATAACCAAGGATCATCCGGATTGTTCGTTCTGTTCATTGCCCAGTATTCTGTTTTAATAGAAAGAACATTATCTATTATATCTGTTGGAATAGCGTTTAACGGTTGTATTGATTCAGGGATAAAATATCCTACCCAGTTATCCTGTAAGGGTTGGAGGGTCATGACAGTATTCGGATAAAGAGTTGTACCTCTGTTGTTAAGAGTTGCCCCGTTTGTCATGTCCAGTTTATACCCATTTGAAGATTGAATTCCTGCTAACTGTCCATTCCAAATTGAGAAATCAAGATTAAATAAACTACTGTTATCTCCAACATCAGCAATTCCATATCCATTGGGATTAATTGAAGCAAGTACATCGCCTACGGTAACGAGGGTATTTTCATCCAGATTACCCTGTCTGTCCAGAATCGGGAAGGACACCCAATTATACTTGTTATGGAGTCTTTTTGTAAATGTGGAAGTTACTTTATTTACGTCGTAAGGATAAACGCCAATATAAGAGGTGTATTGTCCACCAGCACCATTTCTGGCCCAGGCATTATCCAGAGCAAGCTGGTATTTATAGCCCCAGGGATCAACAAAACCGGGATCGCCGTAAACGGGGTCAGTTACCGTGGTAATGTCTGCAGGATATGAGTTGACATCGTCAAAACTGCAATGGTTGAGAGTGAATGTGCCGATCTCTAAATAAAGAGCATTTTTATAAAAAATGGAGTTTATTGAGTTTATGGCTGTCCATAATGAAAGTCCGGTTGCATATATTGCATCTCCATTATTTTCTCCGGTCGGAGTGTTATTTGCCTGATTATCTACAATATTACAATTCTCAATATTTAATTCACAACTTTGATTAAAAATACCACCTCCTGTACCGTAAGTGGTATTCTGAAATATCTCATTATTTCTAAATGTAACTGGTTCAATAAAATTTACGCCTGTCCAACATTTAAAAGCAATTCCTCCACCAGAATTATAGCTAATATTTTTATAAATTTGATTATCTGTCATTTCAATTACATAATCATTATTGTTATCATCTTCTGGCGGCCACCCCGGATTGTTTGCAGCTCTTTCTATGTATAAACCACCTCCGCTAAACATGGCGGTATTCTCATATATTTTATTACTTTTTATGTAGTTAGCGAGTTTGCCTGTATTCGTATCATGAAAATTCCCACCGTAAGAGTAAAGATATATTCCACCTCCATTCTCATTTGATCTGTTGAAGGCAATTGTATTTTTTTCAACTAACATATCTTTTCCTTGTAAATACATCCCTCCGCTTATCAAACCTTCATTGTAAGTAATGGTGTTGTTTGTAATTTCCCTATCTGCATCTACTTTTATACCCACAAAAATTTCCATACCTCCGGAATATGCAGTTGCTCCATTGTATCCCTCACAAATAGCTTTGTTATTAGTAATAGTATTATTCATAATATAAAAAGATAAATTATGCCAAAAAGCCAAAGTTGAAGAAGTTGGATTATTATCATGAATTGAATTGTTTCTGAATGAAATACTCGTGCTTCCATTAATATAAATAATTCCACCCCCAGTGGTTGTATTTATAATTGTTTGTTCACTGTGGTTAGAATAAAATTCATTATTCTCAATAATAACAGTCTCAACATTTGGGTTAATACTGTATTGATTATGAATATTCAAAATTGCACAGTGCGACATAGATGTAACAGCAGGAACTAGTATCGTATTATTATAAACTTTGCAGCCTGTCATACTAAACAAAGAATTGCGATATGCTGTTATGACAAATTCTGTGTTTCTTATGCCTGTAATATCACAATACTTAAGATTAACAGACGGATGAACAGTTATAGGTTCCCATTGTCCAGACTTAATTCCTTCCCAGGTTGCACCAGTTGCAGGTTTGAAAGAAACTCTTGCTGAGGAAGTACCATTAACAGTTAAATTACCAAGAATGGTGATTCCGCAATCCTGATTAATGACTACCTGAACACCGGCATTAATTGTGAGATTTTGATTTGCTGGAAGAGTACAGTCGCCAATCACATTGTAAGGAGAACCTTGGAGAGTCCAAACAGTCTGAGTTATTGGCCCGGAGATGTTTGTACTAAACAGATTTAAGCTTAAAGCTACGAGAATCGTGAGTAATAAGAAATATTTCATTTTCGCTCCTATGATAGTTTATTAAGAAACAAGTACAATTAAGGCAATATGTATAAACTATTAGGGGGGGGGCAAACAATAAATGTAGCAACATAAATCTACCTCCAATTATGAAAATGAATACAAAAGTAAAGAGTAGTGGAAAAATATGTCAATAAAAGAATCAGGTTGAATCTTATTTTTTTGAAAAATATCATTTTGCTTGACACACACTTAAATTGAATATTAATTAGCATGTTTGAAATATGTTAAAAATGGAGTATTAAATCAATTAGATTAAATATCCAAGGGGTTTATCATGCGAAAGCTAATAATAATAATTTATTTACTGAATGTCCTATGGCAATTATCTGCTTTAGATACCGATAATAAACAGAATGACAAAATATCTGTCACATTCTTTGTCAGCCCGGCTGATGCCGTCATCAAAGTAAATGGTATCGATTTTTTATCAGGGGAAGCTCAACTTATTCCGATTGGTAATAACAATGTGCATATTGAAAAATCCGGGTACAAAACTATTGATAAAGTTATTGAAGTGTCCGGCACTCAGTCCCGGTTTTACTATTTCCTGGAAGAAATAAAACCTGTACAGGTCATGCTGCGGTCGGATCCAGCCGGAGCAGATATCTATATAAACCAGGTAAAAGTGGGAATTACTAATAAACAAGTACAATTTTATCCCTCCAACAATAAGATAAAATTAGTCAAAGCAGGTTATCAGGAGCTGACAGATTCTCTGAATATCTCGGAAACCAGTCCGAACCAGTATTTGTGGAAATTGATCAAGAATACTGCCCAGGTTGATTTGCTTGTTTTTCCACCCAATGCCAAAGTGTATTTGAATAAGGAAGAAGTTAAGGATTTCAAGGTTTTGAATTTGGTACCCGGAACATATTCACTGGAAGTGAAAGCTTCTCATTATTACGACAAATCTGAGACGATTTTTGTTAAACTGGGAGAAGATTTAAAACTGAATATTGCTCTTAAACCGAAGGTTGGTACAATACAAATTTCGTGTTCTCCGAATATCGCGACAATTGATTTGAAGCAGGGAAATAAAACCCTAAAAACTTTTTCTAATGCTGTCTATCTGAATGATCTTCTGGAAGGCGAATATCAGGTTGTACTACGGGCAGAAGGCTATATATCTCAAACTCAAACAATTCAGGTCAGTGAGAATACTCCCTGTATTGCAGTGATCGACCTGGTAAAAGGGATCGACACAAAAGAAGTAAAGACCAATACCAACCCAGTCAGTTATGTCAGTGTCACTAATGGAATTCTACCGGAAATGGTCTTCGTCCAAGGTGGTTCTTACAAGAATAATAAGACAGAAATTACAGTATCCTCTTTTTATCTGGGAAAATATGAAGTAACTCAGGCAGAGTATGAGGAAATTATGGGAGTCAATCCTTCCAAATTTCAAGAATCACCGGATAATCCTGTGGAAAGAGTATCCTGGTTTGATGCTATTGTATATTGTAATCGGAGAAGTATCAAGGAGAATTTAGTGCCTTGTTACAGTTACCTTAATTCAGGAACCAATCAGGAAACCTGGCCTGCGGGTTGGAATTTGAATGATAATAATCACAACAAAATTATTTGTCTATGGACAGCTGATGGTTATCGACTTCCGACAGAAGCGGAATGGGAATTTGCAGCGAGAGAAGGAACCAAGTCCAGAGGATTTAGTTATAGTGGAAATGAAGCTGTTGACCAAGTCGCCTGGTATAATAAAAACTCAGGGAATAAGACTCATAGTGTAGGGTCAAAAAAACCAAATGGCTTGAATATTTTTGATCTAAGCGGTAATGTTTGGGAATGGTGCTGGGATATTTACGGAGTAATTCCAAATGGTTTACAAACAAATCCTAATGGAGCTTCAAAAGGAATCTACAGGACTATCAAAGGTGGTGGTTACAGTGGTGATGATAGTTTTGCCAATGTGACGGACAGAGATGGATGCTATGCTGCGACAAAATATGGCAGCCTGGGTTTCCGTGTCGCCAGAAAAGTATTGGCTGGCGATTAGTGGTATAGTAGAGAGAAAAGTATTGAAACCCGCAAGCGTATTTAGTTATTAATGAGAAATGGAATTTATTGAAACCCGCAGGCAAGTACTTAGGTGCCAGTAGTCAGGTGTCAGGGTTAGAAGAGAGATAGAGGATGAAGAAAAAGATAAAATTGCTGACACTGGTATTGGTTTGTCAGGAAGATAATGTTTTGTTGGGGCTGAAGAAACGGGGTTTTGGTGTAGGAAGATGGAATGGCTTTGGCGGTAAAGTCGAAGCTGGTGAAACCATTGAACAGGCCGCCAAAAGAGAGTTACTGGAAGAATCAGGTATTATAGGGCAGGAATTTATCCCATATGGAAGAATAGAATTTGAGTTTGAAGATACCCATGAGCTGCTGGAAGTTCATATTTTCCGTTGTGAGAATTTTTCCGGTGAGCCTCAGGAAACAGAAGAAATGGTTCCTCGCTGGTATAAACAAACTGAAATTCCCTATGACCAAATGTGGCCGGATGATATTTATTGGATGCCCATGTTTTTTGATAAACGCAAATTCAAAGGCAATTTTGTGTTTAAAGACCACAGCACCATACTCCGTGAAGTTCTTTATGAAAGCTCCGAGTTGGAGTAGTTTTTAACACTTAAGCAGGAAAACGAACAACGTTTGCAGTTTTAACGCTGGAATAAATATTCCATTAGATATTTAATCTCTATTCTTTAATTACATCAGTAAATCTGAATACAAATATTCCCTTTCCTGTTCCTATAACAAAATAAAAATTATTAGCTGAAAAATATGTTTTGATTCCTTTTATACCCCAATAGGTTTTTTCAATTTCTCCTAAATTATATTGTTCTATTAAAACAGTTGGATTAAAACAGTAAAACTCATTTGTTTGAGAGTTCAAAAAGTAATAATTATTTCCTAAAGCATCGAATATTAGATAGTCTCTAACTTTTCCCTCAAAAGACAGAAAAGTACCTGAATTAGAAACTTTGGGCAGATTTTTAAATAATTCAGAATAATTATATTCAATGATAGAATGATCATTCTGAATCTCACAAACAATAGATTTATTTTTTTTCTCAAAATATGCTTTGTTATTTTGATATATATATGTATAGTATAATATTTCTGTTGCGGGTACTTTTTCTTTGAGAATGTTATAGAACCTGTTATGTTCATATTCTAAATAATCATATCGCCATTCAAGCCATTGAGATTTTGAATAATTGTAATACTTGTTGAGTCTGCGAAAATATCCTTTATTGTATACTACATCCTCGTTAGACTTTATAATAATTTCATTATTATATATAAAACAAGCATCAAAACTGAAATCATAATTCTGAAAATCAACTTCATAACCTTCTGAATTAAATCTAATAATCTTATCGGGATCATTGGAAAAACTGTAGAAAGTGAAATCAAAGGTAGGTTTCTCTTTAGAGTCATTTATTACAAAATATCTTCCAATGCTGTTCAAACGATATTTTTCGATGGGGATGTCAATTTTTTCTTCTTCAAGGCTAAAAGCTCTTTCAAAAGAGTTAGATGACATAATGTTAATACCGGTTAACTCAAAAAACAGGATAATGCATGATACTATTAATAAGGGTTTTTTATACATTTTCTACTCACTTATTGCTTGACTTAAGATAAAGGAAATTATTTTTATATATAATATCATTTGATAGAAAAATTGGCAACATAAACCCATAGTCATTATATAGATCAATAAATTCCCCTTTATAGTTAAAAACAACTACAGCATAATTCATAGTGAATGGATTCATATCATTTTCACTTGGACTATTAAAAGGGCGTTTAACATAATTCTTGGGAACCTGATATGTATCAATATTAACCATTTTCCCTATATATGAGATCAACTTCTTATCATGTTGACTTACATTATCGTTAGTTGAAGTTTTTTTTAGGATAAGAAAAAAATAGTCAGCATATGCTTCTTTGCATAATACACATCTTAAAGAATCATTCACTTCATATTCAGTAATAATGATTGCATCATTATAATTTGGATGTATCTTTTTGTTTAAAAGTGAACATGAGACACAAATAAGTGCTAAAAGCATTACTGCATAATTCTTCATTTTGACCCCTACTTAATCATATCAATTTTCATACTGGCTTTCTCATAACTGCTTCTTCTTATTTTTTTGCTGCTAAATCCTTTAACAACTAATGCAAAGAAACTTATTTTTGTTTTGATGTAAAGAATATATTTTACTTACTAAAATTAGATTTTATTTACCAAAGACAAAAGATAAGAATAATTTGAGAAATATTAATGACCTCAGATGAATGATTTTCAAGTTACAAAAACAATCTATTCCTTTAATACAATATACCCAACATGAAAAGCTGGACATCTCATTTCTTCAAACCGTATTATATTCCAGTTTTCATCAAACCAAATCAGATATTCTCTAGGAAAATCTAGTTTTAATGTTACTAAATAAAACTCATATACATTTTCAAATGCTTCATTAAGGTAATGTATATTTCTATAATGTCCAGTATAAAAGGATTTTTCGAAATAATTAGATATCCCCATAATAGTAGATTTTCTCTGAAAAAGAATCTCCTTCTTTCTATTTTTTTTATGAAGGTATAGTATATTTTTTGTCTTCACTATTTTTTCTTTCACAGTCTGGAACCTGTCGATATATATTTCTAACAAAGATGCTGAGTTTAAATTTAACATCAAATCGGCAAAGTAGTCAGAGGGTTCTGGGTCTGAGATACATACAACCATTTTTCCTGTAGTATCCAAAGGTGCTTTTTCATTATTGAAATAAAATACTGTAGGCTTTTCCCATGAAGAGAATAATTTTGTGTAATAGTTTAAGGTTCTTTTTTTTAAATCAGATCTCATTTCATTTCCAAATTGAGTTAATAAAGAATCAGCTAAGAGCATTTCTTTATTCATATCCTCAGAAGTTAAAAGATAAGCTACTGTGTCACTTCTTGAACTTGTCTCATTACTCTGAAGAGAATCAGTTTTAAAAGAGTTAATGTAATCCAAGGTTTGAGCTTGATATTTATAATATTTTTGGGAGTATATCCTTGATGAAAAGAATATAAACAATATGACTAACATTATTCTCATACAATTTTCCTTATTGGTAATTTTTAGAGTTTGATTATGTAGCTCGCGAACAACAATTAACCATCTTTAAGTACTTTCCAGTAACCACCCTTATCAGGACCAAAGCGAGTAATAATCCCATCACGCTTTAAAATATTTATTAGATTTTTTATGCTTCTATCACTTAGACCAAATTGCATGGACAATTCTTTAATTGTAATGCTGGGATTTTCTTTCATACATTGGACTATTTTCTGGGAAGTTTTCTGGGAAGTTTTCTGGGAAGTTTTCTGGGAATCATTTCCAGAGTGTTCATTACGATTCTCAGTTTTGTGTTCTTTTTTATCAAATAGTCTTTTGTTTTTAAAGAAAGTAACACTAAAGAACTCGTCGAACTTAAATTCAACAGTAGATTTACCATTAGCAGAAACTGCTTCACGAATACGGTTGATACCAGTACCAACTTTTTCAATATAATTTATGCGATGCAGAAGAGAAGCAATATTTTGATTACGGGCGACGCTCTTTAATCCGAAGTCGGACGGTTTTAAACCAGCTGGTAATCCGCCCGGATTGGATATAATAACTTTATCTTCAAACACTTCAACTAGAGTATTGGCACTTTTATTAAAATAATCCCTGTGACAAACTGCATTTACTATCGATTCCCTAAGAGCTACCTCTGGAATATCCGGTACTTCTTCTCTACGAATTTTCTGGATTACATATTCCAGGTCAGTATGTCTCTGAACAAATAGCACTGCATTATTGATATTATCGACGATGTTTCCTTTGAAATCCTTTTTATCAAGAATATGCACCTTATCTGTACCTTTAAAAAAAACACAGATAACGATAGCATTATTAAGAACAAAATCTATATTTTTAGCAAAAAACAGAACACCTGCATTTGTTAATTTGCCATCATCTGATAGGCAATTGAGGTTTCTAAGTAAAGATTTTTTATCAATAGCTGTACTGATACCTGCAGCTTTGATAAAATCATCAAAAGCTATATCATCAAAATCATGTTCAAACACAGCTTTATCATTCTTTAATTCATCAAAATGTATTCGGCCTTCTTTCTGAAAAAACTCAATAATTTCATTTCTGCTAAGTTTTTGAGAATTAGCACCATTACGAATAAAGAATCCTTTTGAACAGGCATAAGGTTTATCAATTCCTTCAGGAATATCAAGGATAAATAAAGAATCCGTATTTTCTATCTTTATGTTTAAATTTGGTTGTAAAGCATGTAATATGTCCTGAATCTGAGACCGGGTTCGATTATCTATAGAACAACCTTTGATAGTTCCATCATCTCGGACTCCAATTAAAACTCTTCCACCACCCGAATTAGCGAATGCACATACTTCTTCCAAGAGAGTTTTATCTACGGATTCTTTGAATTCAAGATGATAACCTTCTCCCGCAGCGATAAACTCATCAATAGTAAATGTCATTTTCACTCCTGTAAAAAAATAAAAACACAGCTTTCAACTATTATTAGAAATTGTAACAAATTTCTCGAATCAATTAAACTACTTTAGTTCTCTTGTAAAGTCTTTTTTCGTTTAGATCAGGTCAGAAATTAAACAATCTCTTATAAGTTTTTGTTTATTTAATCAGCATAAATTAATACATCTATAGTTTCTTCAAACTTATTTTCGGGTTCTTTGTGTTTTGAACTTCCCGAAGAATAAATAATAACTTATAGCAGAAACCAGATATAGGATGATAGTTACATAGAAGGAATAAGCGAAAGAATACTTCTCGATGATGGCTCCACCCAGACTTGCACTTATAGTCCAAGCTCCATTCCAGGCTAACATGGAAACTGCGTTGGTAAAAGCCTGCTCTCCCGGTTTGACAAGTTCCATCTCAAAGTTAGCAGAGATCGGTACACTCATATTCATTAAAGTACCCCGGAAAATAAAGGCTAATACAGCTAACGGCAGATTATTAGTCAGGGCCAGAATAAGCATGAAGGGAATGGAAAAAAGCTCTGTCAGAACAATACTGTTCAGCATACCGAACTTACGCGAAATCAAAGGAGATAGCATCATGCCGAAAAATAATCCTACCTGCATAATGGAAAAGAAGAATCCGATGCTGTCAGAATCCAGTCGGAAGATATTTTTGAAATATAAATTCATAAAGGGGATAACGAGTCCTGCACCCATTCCTATCAGAAGTTTTGGAATCATTAACTTTAAAATTATTCCCCAGCTGTAATGTCTGAGCTTATCCATTAGCTTTCTTGGAGATGGTGTATGAGCCTGAGGCTTTATCAGGATAAAAGGAAAAATTGAGATCAAACTGGCTAAAATAGAGGCATAAAGTGAAATCTCATAGGACTGGGTAAGAGTAGAGGCAGCTCCCATAGATATTAATATTTTGGGCAAATACCCTCCCAGCATAAAACCAAATAACTGAGATAACATCATCATGGCTGACTGGAAGCTGAACAAATAGATTCTCTCCCTGGGTGTACTGTTCCGCATAAAGAAAGGTGCCACACACACTCGGTAAACAGAGATCAGCATATTCGCCATGAAGTAGAACAGCATAATCAGCTTAAGCTCATGGAAATATATAGCCAAAGCCGAACAGACAGAGGAAATGATAGTAGTCCAGAGAAGGATACGTTTCATGGAGATTCGTTCGATCAACATAGCCGAAGGAACGGCGATTATTGTCGCACCCAAGGCTCCAAAAGACAGAATGTTTCCTATCTGAGTTTCTTGATAACCATATTCCTTGAGATACAGGTTGAATAAGAGTCCAAAAACTGCCATACCCAAACCATTGAATACCCCTCCTAAAAGAAATACTTTGGAGTTGAAGGAGAATAACCTGTAGTTATCACGATAATCTTTTAAGAATTTCCACATTATAACTTCATTCTAAGTTTTTTACTTATTTCTGATCTGGAAAATTTGCGTCAATTCTGCACCCAGAGCTGCTTTCAGTCTCGAAGGACCTGGTGCTGTAGCTCCACAAAGATCAAGATAGTGGTATTTTTCTTTTAATGTTGTGAACATCTTATCAAACAATAAAATGCTGGCTCCCTGATTCATAGCATCCTTTCGGGTAGCTGTTTGCCAATCATAGGCTGTTAGCCCATTGTCATGCAGGACAATATTAGCACTTAGAATCTCACTGGAATTAGTAATGTTATACTGGCTTATCATACCATAAGTGTGCAGTTTTTTCAGTAAATTTTCATGTTCCTGCTTGTTCACTTTTAATTCTTTTGCTTTTCTTTTGTACATTAGGTATAAAAGATCCAGAAATTCACCTGGTCTGAAATCTTCATTAAACTCCCAATTGAAAGTTTGGGCTTTTCTTAAAGTTGTTTTTTCATTTTTAAAGAAATTCAGAGGCTGAAGTAAATTTAAAATGAATGTATAAACGGGAATTGCATGGAAACCATTTTGCTGAAAACCCCGCATATCTTCAATTTCAGGATTGAAAGTCAAACGCACTACATTAAAATTAGTTTTAAGAAAATCCGCCATTCTGTGCGTGATTTCTAATTTTTGGAGCATAATCTCATTAGGATATTTTCTGACGGGAAGAAAGAACATAATAGGACTGTAAAAGTTTAAGATAGGAGAGTTAGCCTGAGATTGCCAGAGTATTTTTCTGGTATATAAGGGACATGCTGCCTGGATATTGCCGTTTTTCTCAACGATCAAATACAGTGCTTTTTGCTGGTTGATCTCAGCAATCTGATTCATCCAAAGTGGGTCAAACCAAACAGACAGTTTCTTTTCAGTATGGAGATTGTTATTGATCTCTATTAGTTCAACTTTATATTCCATATTTGTTCCTTTATTCAATCACTATTAACTACTTACCATTAACTACTAACCTCAAACTATTAACGATTAACCATTAACTGCTTAACTACTTACTACTAACCATTACCCATTTCCTTTTATCTTTTGCATTACCGCCGGATAGAATAGGTTTTGCCGATCAATTTTATAATTCCAGATGAGCTTTTGGGTAGCAGGCAGATTTAAAAAATCTATAAATTTATTTGCTTCTTCGATCTTTGTTTTGGGGAATACTTCAGGGTTGAGAGCCATTATATGATAAGGAATAAAGAGTTGAGGATCTCTGGCGAAAAGAGGTTGTAAGGAGCTCGTTTTCTTCAGACAAAGCCAGGAAGGACGATCCAGCAGAATATACGCTTTCAAAGAATCGGCCAGTGCAATAGCTTTTTCAGTGCCTTTTCCGGCTTCTTTATACCATTCTCCCTGCGGTTGAAGATTGAGGATTTTCCATATTGATTGCTCTTTGGCATGAGCATCGGAAAAGTCAGCTAAGGAAACAAAGTTTGGTTTCAACTTATAGATTTTCAGAAAAGCTTCTTTAACGGACTGGCATTTCTTAATTTTTACAGGATCATCTGCCGGGCCGACAATTACAAATTCACTCCTAATTATGGCTTTATAATTTACACCCCAGTTTTTATCCAGAAAGCTTTTTTCGCCTTCCGGATCCTGAGTTATAAGAAGATCAACATTTTTCAGAGTTTGAGAATAAAGCAGATTATGCGAATCGTCGTTAACAATAAGAACCTTGATTCCGGATTCTTTTTCGAAAGCCGGAAGAAGGATATTCAGTAATTCTGTATTACTAATGCTTACAGGAACCGCCAGATTAAGATGTACCTGTTTTGCAAAACAAGGATATAAAAGCAGCAGTATTATTGTCAGAATAAGGATTTTCTTCATTCTCACTCCTTTTGAAAAAATTTAAACATCTATATTAAGGAAGAGCAGAAAAAGAGTTTCAAATGCCTTTATCAGGCAATTCTTCCTTCAAGTTTTAAAAAAATCTAACCCCCTAAAAATGGCAAGTAAAGATTTTTGAATAAAAAACTTGAAATAAAACAATTAATATTTAAAATAGCCTCATTATGAAAAATTCTGGAGGAAGAAGTATGCCTGACAAGCTCGAAAAACTCCCGGAAGGGATAATTTTCCGAGAACAAGAAGATGCACCCGAGAAGATGGAAGTCGAAGATAATGAAATTAAGACTTCCGGAGATTTCAAGAAATCTCCTGTCTTCATCTATTATCAATGGTGCAAAAAATGCGGGATATGTGTTGCTTTTTGTCCTACCAATGCTTTAGGTAGAAAAGCTGATGGATCACCATTTGTCGAATACCCCGAAAAGTGTATTCACTGTGAAACCTGTGACAGACTTTGTCCGGATTTCGCAATAACTGGTGCGAAGGAAAGGTAGGAGGAGTAATGGCAACAAAAACGACAAAGACTGAAGAACACAAAATGGTATTAATGCAGGGTAACGAAGCCGTTGTCCGCGGTGCATTAGATGCCGGTTTAAACTTCTATGCCGGATATCCCATCACTCCGTCCACGGAAGTCGCTGAGATTCTGTCCAACGAACTCCCCAAAAGAGGCGGTGTATTTGTTCAAATGGAAGATGAAATTGCCAGTATTGCAGCCATAATCGGTGCATCTTTAGCTGGTGCAAAAGCTATGACCGCGACAAGCGGGCCTGGATTTTCCTTAATGCAGGAAGGCATTGGTTATGCCAAAATAACCGAAACACCCTGTTTAGTAGTAAATGTGCAGAGAAGTGGTCCAAGTACAGGATTACCCACGAAGGTATCACAAGGCGACATCATGCAGTCCAAATGGGGCTCACATGGTGATTCACCTGCTATCGTACTTTATCCCGACTCTGTAAAAGAAAGTTATGAATTAACTATCAGAGCTATTAATCTATCAGAAAAATACAGAACCTGTGTTATTCTGCTTTTGGATGAAGTGCTTGCTCATATGAGAGAAGCAGTAAGTTTACCTGATATTTCCAAGATCAGAATCATCAACAGGATCAAACCCACCGTTCCACCGGAATGGTACAAACATTATGATGAAAATCAGAAATATCTTTCTCCGCTTGCCAGCTTTGGTGAAGGTTACAGATTCCATGTCACAGGATTATCCCATGACAGTTTAGGGTTCCCTACCAATAAGAGCAATGAAGTAGCTGAAATGATGGACAGACTTAAAAAGAAGATCGATTATAATATTAGAGATCTTGTTCAGATTGAAAGTTATAAAATGGAAGATGCCAAGATAGCTATCTTTGCTGCAGGAATCGTTTCCAGAGCTGCTAAGGCTGCTATTGCTATGGCGAGAAAGGAAGGCATCAAAGTCGGTCTGCTCAGACCTATGACGATTTGGCCCTTCCCCAATGAAGCTGTCCGCAAAATGCTCAAGAATGTGGAAACTGTTATTGTACCTGAGCTGAATCAGGGTCAATTGATTCATGAAATCCAAAGACTCACCAAAGATAAAGCCGACAGTAAGATCATTCCTATTCAAAGAGCAGATGGAGAACTTATCTCCCCCAATGATATTCTAGAAGTAATTAAGGAGGTAATCTAAGTGGCAAACATACCTCAAAAAGTAATACATGGTTATTTAAGACATAATAAAAAATTCCCGCATGTCTGGTGTCCGGGCTGCAGCAATGGTATTGTGTTGGGAAGTATAATCCGTGCAATTGAAGACCTTAAATTAGACAGAGATAATATCGTAATGGTATCAGGTATCGGCTGCTCCAGCAGAATGCCGGTTTATGTAGATTTCAACACATTACACACCCTCCACGGCAGAGCTATTGCCTTTGCTACGGGTGTTAAAATGTTCAAACCTCATATGAAAGTCATCGTTGTGACTGGTGATGGTGATTGTACTGCTATCGGCGGTAACCATTTCATTCATGCAGCCAGAAGAAATATTGACCTTACTGTTGTACTTGTTAATAATAATATTTACGGTATGACAGGCGGACAATACTCACCCACAACCCCAACGGGAGATTTTGCAACAACTTCTCCTTATGGGAACATCGATCCTGTATTCAATATCTGTGATCTGGCTATAGGTGCCGGTGCGTCATTCGTATCCAGAACTACAGCCTATCATGCTATTGAATCTCAGAATTTCATCAAACAGGCGATTTCACACCCAGGCTTCTCTTTAGTAGAAGTAGTAAGCACTTGCCCGGTCATCTACGGAAGACTGAACAAGAAAGGTGGAGCACCTGAAATGATGAAGAATTTCAAAGAAAACTCACTCCTGGTTAAACCAGGTGAAGTTCTCCCTCCAGAAAAAACAGATGGCAAGATTCTCAGAGGTATCTTTAAAAATGAGATCAAACCTGAATATTGTGCTCAGTATGCCAATTTGGTTCAGTCGTTTCAGAAGAAGGAAGTATAGGAGGCAGAATGGGAAAAAGTGAATATTTCAGATCAGAAGTACGTTTGAGCGGTAGTGGCGGACAAGGTCTTATCCTCGTAGGTATTATTTTAGCTAAAGCTGCAGTTAAAGATGGTTTCAGAGTTACCCAAACCCAAAGTTACGGCCCGGAATCAAGAGGTGGATCCAGCAGAGCTGATGTAATTATCAGTAATGATGAAGTCTTCTACCCTGAAGCTACACATTTTGATATACTGGTTGCTCTGACTCAGGAAGCTTGTGATAAATACCTTTATGATCTCAAAGACAAGGGTATTTTAATCACAGACAGCGGTTTGGTAAAAAATATCTCCATGACCAGTTCTCATATCTATGAAGCTCCTTTCACCGAAATTGCCATTGAAAAATTAGGTTCAGCTTTACCGATGAACATCCTCTCTTTGGCTTATATGGTTAAAGTGAGTGGAATAGTATCAGATAAAGCACTGGAAGAAGCTATAGCCGAAACTGTAAAAGGTGCTGCTTTAGACATTAACAAAAAAGCCATGAAACTCGGCTTTGAATTAGCCTTAAAAGATAAAGGTAAGTAACAAATTTACCAGATCCACAATAAACTGTGGAAATTTATACTAGTAGGGGCAGACCTTTGTGTCTGCCCTTAACCTTTTGGAGGATATATGTTAAAAAAAATGAGTCATATTGGTATTGCAGTTAAAGATCTGGATGCCTCTATTAAATTTTATGAAAGCATGGGATTAGTTCTGGAACATATTGAAGAGGTTCCATCCCAGAAACTCAAGGTAGCCTTCTTCCCTATCGGGGATACTAGAATCGAATTACTCTGTGCAACCAGCGAAGACAGCCCGATTGCCAAGTTTATCGAGAAAAAAGGCGAAGGAATTCAACACATGGCTTTTGAGACCGATGGCCTTGTGCAGGAATTGAAACAAGCTGAAGAGAACGGAATTCAATTGATTGACAAAGAGCCCAGACCTGGTGCCCATCACATGGATATTGCATTTCTACATCCTAAATCCACAGGCGGAGTTCTAATCGAATTCTGCGAACCACAACATTAATTATTCAGCCAGGTTTCCAGGCCTTTTTTGTATCAAACACATTTTTATATGGTAAAAAAGCAGATATTGTTTGAATTAAATCATGATTTTGCTAAAGAAGCTTTATTAAATAAACTCAGCTATTATATATAAATATGGAGGAGATGCAAATTACATCTCCTCCTGTGGATTGTCTTTCATGTACCCACGCTAGTGGCTATTTTAAGTTCGTATCATATGACTACAGGTCTGAGAGTATCAACACATGGAGTATGATATCTGAGCCATATGCTGGACACTAGTTCCTATTTCATTAGCATTATTTTCTGTATGGAAGAGTAATTCCCGGCAGTCATTTTCAGAAAATAAACACCGCTGGTACAGGTCTTATTGTTTTTATTCAGTCCATTCCAGTTAATACGGTAAATCCCGGGTTCCTTATAGCCTTGACTCAAATCTTTGACCAATTGCCCTTTAGCATTATATACAACAATCTTGGCAGAAGCTGCTACAGCAAGTTCGTAACTGATCGTGGTTGTGGGGTTGAAGGGATTGGGGTAAGAGGGATGAAGTACTGTTTTTAAGCCTGTTTCAGGTGTTTCTGGGTTATTGTTTCCGTTGATTACTTTTATCGGTCCATAGAATGAAGACGTGCCTCCTAATTCATTAAACTGAAGCCAATAATAATATTCCGGGTCTGAAGATTCTGTGTTATTATCTGTATAGGTATATACATGGGTTTGAGAAGTATTGGTAGCCGGAATGATGTTCAGATTGGTTTTGAGGGCTGTGGAACAATCATTAATAGTATTCCTGAAAATATAGAATCCATGAACATTGGACTCAGACTGAGTCGTCCAGCTCAGAGAAATATTTCCGGAATTGGTGTAACATCCCGTGAAAGCTGACAATTCAACTGGCAAGGGTGTGTCTGGTGTACCGGAATTTGACAAATATGGATAACCATCATTTATGGCAGGATTTATTGCCCAATTATCTGCAGTACCGTTTACTGTTTCACCGGTGAAATCCCATCCGCCATTTGTAAAGGTCAAGATATTTTTCATTTGAGCAGTAGTACATCCCTCAATAACTCCTATGCCTTCCCCAGTTGATATTGTGCAGCCTGAAGCATCTTTATCCCAGAAACAATGACTGGCAGTACCAATAGGATTAGCAATGAATCCTGAGCAATCTATATTTGTTCCTGTTGTGGAACCGAGCTTAACCCAGCCTGTGGAGTAACAGTTATTAACAGAACTATCATCAGCTAATTGCCAGATAAAACCGGAAAAGTCTGTACTTGGTGTCTCTGCTGTACAAACCATATTGGTACTAGAATAACAGTCTGAAATCCTGCTGTTATATGCGTATCCAGAAAAACCGTTACCGTTAGAGGGACAATAAAGAGTACCGGAACTGTAACATTGAGAAACTTCACTATCCATAAGGTTTGTCGAGAATCCGTTGACTCCATTTATTTCAGAGAATACCTCTGTGTCGTTACTGCAGTTTGAGAAAATTACAAATTCAGTACCTCCCACAAAACCGGCTGCATAAGAATAATTTCCCAGACCTCTGACAATCCCTGAACTCCTGCTATTGGTAATGGTACCTTCTGAAATATTACCCACTAAACCGCCTGTATCGTTATTGTAACATATAACCTCACCGGAAAAACTGCAATTATCGATGGTTACATTGTACCTGGCATCACCAGCAAATCCTCCAACTTGGGTAGAGGCTTCCAACCTGGCATTTGTTATTGATAAATCCTTTACTGTAGCTCCCTCCAGGTATCCAAAGAAACCTACCATGCCAAAACCATCAGTAGGTATTGTATAATAATCAACATTTAGCCCGTTAATGGTTTTGTTATTGCCTTTAAAGGTTCCGTTGAAAAAAGGAAAAAAGAAATCAGGGGTACTCGAGAGGTCTATATTGTTCTGCAAAATGAAACTGTTTGTACTACTATAGACAAACCCCAGCATGTTCTTTAAATCAGTAAGATCTGAGATAACATAATCCAACTGTGCATTCTGAGTGAAGTAATCATTAATGTTGAGTTCTCTATTATTACTTAGCCAGTCATTAAGCTGATTATTGTCAAGTGCACCTGCTGAGATTATATTTCTGCCATTACAATCAACTTGCTTATACCCATAATATGAGTTAATAAGCGTTGTTTTTTGATAATTACCAAAGAGTCCTCCCATATCACCAATGTCGTAAGTGCTTATATCGCATGTGCTGGTGATGTTCCCGTTAAAATAGCATTTTTCAAAAGTAGAGCTACCAGCATTGCCGATAAGTCCTCCAATTTGACTGAATCCTGTAACATCAGCAGAACTGGAACAATTTATAAAAGTGCAGTGTCGTACATTGCCTACCAGACCACCGCAGGTGGACCTTCCCTGTAAAGTTCCCGATGTGTTGCAATTAATAAATTTGTAGTTATATCCTGAATCACTATAATCTCCTGCATATCCTGCCAAAATTCCAGTTAGTTCAGAAGAAGATATTACATTTGCACTTATGTTCAAATTCTTTATCTCCGGGGCTATTACACTTGATTCATTTCCTAAATTCCCAAAAAAACCTGTCCACATAGTGGTTGAATTAATTGTTAAATTTATGATGGAATGATTGTCACCATCATAATTTCCACTAAAATAGTAAGAATAGTCATTTCCAATGGGAGTCCAACTTACTCCATCAAGATCAAAATCGCTGGTTTGTTTAAAGTACTCTCCTGCAAATTGGTTGCCTGCATTTACTTCTGTTGCTAATTGCTGTAAATCACTGACATTCGTAATTAAATACGGTTCTTCCAGTGTTCCGCCAACTCCCGATGTCCAAGAAAAGAGATTTAGACAAAAAAAAGTTGTTAATAATACTAAAAATAATTTTCTCACATTTCCTCCTACTTCATTGATATCTTTTTTAAAGACTATAATTTTTACAAAAAATTATATTAATAATATGAATGTCAATAAAATTATTTGTAAATTAATAGTATGTGCATGTTATACTTCATTTCTCTTTCAAATCAGTCAATTTTCAAACAATTTCCAGCACTAAGGAATAACACCACTACATCCAACTTTTGTTATTGAATAATCAAGTGTAAACTGTTGGAAAGAATTCTAACAAGGACATAACACAAACCCTCCTTGCAGATACTCCTCTCCAAAAATATCTTTCAAATACTCAATTAATAGTGGTTACCGATTTTACCGCTTCTATTATGTGTCTCTTCTTTTCGTTTTGTTAGCAAGTCTAAATCCTATAGTCAAGTGTTCGGAATAGGGATTATATTAAAACTATTTGCTCTGCAGTCATTGCTATGGTTTTCGTATATTTCCTATCAAAAAGGGGAATCAGTTCCATACACCTCTCTCTCTGTTTTAAGTGGAAGCATTAGGGTCTTCTGTCTCTGTTTTTACGTAATTAAACCCGAACTGTGCAGTAGAATCTTCACAATCCGGCTGAAGCTGTATCAGTTGGCAGTGGGCAGGAGAGATTTTAGAGAAAGAGATTTGAAGAATTTACAATCTCACTCACCATATATTTATTATATAACTTTGTTCGATTGCAAGCCTTCATTTTTCATGATCTTCGACCCAGCTTGCAAACCTCTACTGCACAATCCTGGTTAAACCATCTTCCTATTTTAGACTACCTGTTAATAATCTTATAAATATTTATGCATTCATGCATAAAATAAAAGCCCCTTGAATGGGGCTTCAATTCTATTTCGACCAATAACCACTCTTCTAAAACCTGTCCCACAGTTTGGCAGATAATTCTCTTGCCTTAGTAGCAACTTCTTCCTCATCGATATTCAGCATTAATTTCTTGCCCTGCATGAGGATCTCACCGTTTGCAATTGTAGTATCAACAGGAGATTCTGCAATACCAAAACAAAGATGACCTAGCACAGTATTCTCATCCAATTGGGTAGGAGTATAATAGTCTATCAATACTACATCTGCAGCATAACCGGCTTTTAACTCACCTAACCCGCAGTTCCAATATCTATTGGCAATTTTAGCATTATTATATGCTAAAGGGGTTAAGGCTTCCATGAATCCGGCTGAAGGGTTGTTTGATCTTAAGTGCTGTGCCCATAGAGCTACTCGCATTTCTGCCGGCATATTGACAGTCATAGCATCAGTACCGAGTCCGACCAGAATACCTTTCTGCTGCATGGTAATAATATCTGCAATACCCACAGCATTATTCATGTTGGATTGAGGATTATGGACTACGATTGTATTAGTTTTAGCTAACAGATCCATTTCTTTTTCATTGACATGAACACAATGAGCAGCAATGGTTTGAGGTCCCAGGATGTTGAATTTATGGAGTCTTTCGACGACTCTGAGTCCAAAATTCTTTTCATTATATTGTTGATCAGAAACAGCTTCGGCAGTATGAATGTGAAAACCTGTTTTCAGATCATTCCCAAGTTTGGCAGCTTTTTCCATTGTTTTATCACTGATAGTAAAGGAGGCATGCATACCGAAGAGTGCTTTTAATTGTTCATTGGGATTAGCCTGGCATTCTTTGATGAAGTTGACATTCTCATCAATGCCTTCCTGAGCAATTTTGTCACCATCACGGTCAGAGAGTTCATAACATAAAGAAGCTCGGAGACCCGCTTTTTTGACAGCTTCCGCAATTTTAGGAAGAGAGCCTGTTATGGCATAAGGACTGGCATGGTGATCGATCAAAGTAGTAGTACCTTTTTTAATGGCATCGATCATAGGGATCAGTGCACTGATATAATTATCTTCCATGGACAGTTTTTTATCAAGACGCCACCACAAATTTTCCAGCACTTCCTGAAAGTCTTTGGAAGGGGCTGCTTTACCCAGGCCTCTGACAAGAGTACTGTAAAAATGCATATGGGCGTTGATAAATCCGGGAAGTATCACTTTCCCTTTGGCATCGATGATTGTTGTGTAATCTGCCTCATTGAAATTACTTTGAGGAGCGATTTTCTCTATACTTGTTCCTTTTATGGCCAGGGTATGATTGTATAAAACCATGTTTGTCTCACCCAAGGTTATGATAATTCCATTTTTAATTAGTATTGATTTCATTTTATACTCCTTTTTCTTATTCTCTTTTCTCTCCCCTCACTTCACAAGAGAGCGACTGGGTCATATAACTCTCAACTCTTAACTTTCAACTCTCAACTAGTATTCAACCCTATCCTAAATCCTTTCCCTTAAAAAGGGCAAGGACTTACCAATTGAACCAGTCTGAAGACAGGTTCTACATCACAAGAAACACCCGGAACGGTTGGGAACCGTTCCCCTAGGTTTTAATTGGGCAAGCTGCCCAATCTCCAGAAAAACCCGGGATTCCTTTCATTCCCCTCACTTCACAAGAGAGCGACTGGGTCATATAACTCTCAACTCTTAACTTTCAACTCTCAACTAGTATTCAACCCTATCCTAAATCCTTTCCCTTAAAAAGGGCAAGGACTTACCAATTGAACCAGTCTGAAGACAGGTTCTACATCACAAGAAACACCCGGAACGGTTGGGAACCGTTCCCCTAGGTTTTAATTGGGCAAGCTGCCCAATCTCCAGAAAAACCCGGGATTCCTTTCATTCCCCTGCCAACTGCCCACTGCCTACTGTCAACTATTCAAACGGTTGATTCAATTCTTCAGTTCCGGGAACAACGAATCTTCCGTTTCGGATGATATCTATTCTTTCTCCGGAAGCAGTCACAACAGTAATATTCCCGATTTCTTCATAGGGAAGAGTAATGTCTGTATGACATTGGGTGTAGGCATCATCTATATTTGTTTTTCTGAGAATAGATCTTTCATTATCACGGGACATAATTTCTTTTTTATCGGGGTTATAAACAGGGGAGTCTTCTTCCCAGGTATAGCAAGTATCCCCAATCGCAAAATGGGGTCCCATTTTTTCGATAATAAGGATAGGCAATAAAGGTAAAATGTTGAATTTTTTGGCCACAACATAGGCCAGAGTATTTGTACCTATGGCAAATTCCCCCATTGGAAGGGATTTATGGGGGAAGATCAAATTCTCTTCGATGTATTTTTTATTTTCATCTTCAGATGCAAAATTCGTACAGGAATAATTGGAAATATTACCATCTTCAAAATCAAGCCTCAGATTCAGGTAATTTAAATCTCGCAAATAGGTTTCAGAAATAAACAGGGTTCCATGTGTTCCTTTCAATTGAGGTGAAGTAAAAACTTCCCCGACAGGAATATTCTGGGTAGCTCCGCAATTATAGAAATTCGATTCTTTTTCAGGATTCAGCAAAGGCTGCATTTTGACAATTAAGTTTGTCAAATTATTACCCTGACCCTTAATTTCCACATAATCAGCTTCATCCAGAACATCAATTATCTTCTGCTGAATTTCTAAATATTTATCATGGTTCAGTAAATTGATTTCCATAGTAGCTTCAAAGATATCTGCAAAATTGTCTCCAATTTCCGGAACTGGAAAACCAATGATACTATAACTTGTTTCATCACTGCGATAAACTTCCTGGAACATCTGTTCATATTTATTACTGGTATCTTGATTCAATTCCACTTGTTCGTCTGACAGTCTCAAGCACTCTTTTTTAGCTTCAGGTTCAAAGGGTTTATGGCCGAACATGTCGTATATTATCGGTCCTGACATATCTGATAAGATTTGTTTATTTTTCAGGAGAGCTTCGTTTGCAACTTTC
>CAYQPF010000080.1:0-23095 GCA_964419225.1 uncultured Candidatus Cloacimonadota bacterium
AACTGAATGCTTTAGTTTGCCCGGCAGGTTTAGCCTGGAGGAATGCGATGCAGGTAGATACAACTCAGGTTTTACTCCATACTGACGGATATCACCCAGGTTTAAAGGGAACCTACTTAACTTCATGCGTAATCTTTGCTTCGATTTGGAACAAGAGTCCTATAGGACTTAGTTATGTCCCTGCAGGAATTTCAGAAGCAGACAAATTGTTTCTGCAGACGATAGCGTGGACAACTGTATGTGATTATTTTGGAACTTCATTGGTGCCTTATCCCCGGGTATATCCAGAGTATCGTAAATTAGTCTCCGGTTTTTAGGTTTGTGAATGTCTGAAACCAATTATAAAGAGAAGATCAGGAACTCACATGAGCGTTGTCATTATGCCGGGATGGAAAAAGACAGAAGGATAAGTAAGAAAATCCTTGTAGGCCAGGAATTGAATCAGATTCTTGCAGAAAATCAGCTCTTGATAAAAACTGCCGAACCATTCATGAAGCAACTGAATGATTTTGTAAAGAGTTCCAACTTTTTGACAATTCTCACAGATAGTGAGGGATATATTCTCCGGGTTTATGGAAATGATTATATATTGAAAGAAACGGCAGATTTGAAAATGGTACCGGGAGCTTCGATGTCAGAAGAGTGCATCGGGACTAATGCCATGGGAATTGTTTTAATCGAAAAAGAACCGATGCAATTAGTGGCAAATGATCATTACATTGAAGCCTACCATCGCTGGACATGTTCCTGTTCTCCAATTAGGAATCCGGAAGGGAAAATAATTGGGACACTCGATCTGACAGGAGATACATCTTTTGTTCATACTCATACTTTGGGTATGGTAGTTGCAGCAGCATCAGCATTGGAAAATATGTTGGGAGTAATCTCTTATCAGAACAAGCTTTTGAAATCAAAGCGGAATATAGAAAATGTGATCAATTCATTACCTGCAGGTGTAATCAGTTCCGATTTGTTTGGTAATATCACATATTTAAATCACTTTTTTGAGGATTTGTTTGGATATGACCGTAACACTGTCTTGAACAAAAAGATGTGGGAATTTTTCGAAGGCTGGAATACCGTTATTGAGATTATGCAGCATAAACAGGTTTTTTTAGATGAAGATGTGGATGTTTATGCCAAAAAGAATATTGTACAGCTGAATTTGAGTGCTTACCCGGTATTGGGCATAGATAATGAACTGCAAGAGATTACTTTTGTCTTCAAAGATATCAAAAAAGTTAGGAAACTTGCTGAAAAGATTATGGGACGTAAGGCTGTATATACATTTGATAAGATCATATCCCGTAACAAAAATTTTAATGAAATAATAAATTTCTGTAAAAAGATAGCAGACAGTAAATCAACAATACTTATAACTGGAGAAAGTGGTACAGGTAAAGAAATCATAGCCCAATCGATACATAATTGCAGTAACAGGCAGAATGAATCTTTTGTAGCAGTTAATTGCGGAGCAATCCCACGAACTTTAATTGAATCAGAATTGTTCGGTTATGTAGAAGGTGCTTTTACAGGATCGAAACGGGGAGGTGCCGCAGGTAAATTTGAGATTGCGGATGGCGGAACAATATTTCTGGATGAAATAGGGGAGATGCCTCTGGATATGCAGACTAATTTGTTGAGAGTTATTGAAGAAGGTTATATTACAAGAGTAGGATCTTCCAGACCTATTCCCGTAAATGTTCGAATCATTGCTGCCTCAAACAAGGAACTAAAAAGGGAAGTGGAAAAAGGAAATTTCCGTAGTGACCTTTTTTATCGACTCAATGTTTTACCTGTACATTTACCTCCTCTACGTGAAAGATCAGATGATATTCCACATTTAATTAACTATTTTATGCTGACTATTTCCAAAAAACTTAACAAAAAACCGATTAAAATTCCTTCAGAATATCTGAAAAAAGTCATGGAATACCATTGGCCTGGTAATATCAGAGAGTTGGAAAATTTCATTGAATTAGTCATAAATACTGAAAAACTGCCCATGAATCTGGAGAGTAAAAACTATCTGGAAATCGAACATTCAACTTGTAATGATGAATATATACCGACTCTGATCGAACTGGAGAAACAGCATATTTTGCTTGTACTGGGTAAAGTTAATTTTAATATAGTACATGCGGCTAAAGCTCTGGGAGTTTCCAGAAATACCTTATACCGAAAGATGGAAGATTATAAAATAACACCTTCTGAAGAGAGAAAGTAAGTAGTCGTGAGTTTATAGTCTTGAGTTGAAGAGAAATTGTTTGACAACTATTCTTGCTTATATGACATAAGTTCATTGTTTAATTTTGTCCTACTTATAGGAAAAAATAACAGACATGATAATGGTTATTTTTGGAGGTATTATGAATAAATGGAAACACGCAATATTTGTCTTTTTACTTGTAGCTATACAGTTAAGTATCTATTGTATGCCAGATCCCCCTGAAGCAGAGAAAAAAGATGCCGAGTTTTATTTATTTGATTATGCTTGGAAAGACCCTTATGCATACATGAGTGATAAACAATTTGAAGATATAACTAAAGAATATATTTTGGATGAGGCAAGTTACTTGAAAAGAGTAACTGGCAGTTATTTTGGCTTATACAGAAAACTATGGTTTTTTAATAATAATAAAATGAAATGGAGGAACACTGAAGACATAAATATGGTTCCATACCGCAAGGGAAAATGGATGTATTATTATACAATAGATAAAAATGCTCCCACTGGTGTTCACTATCGCTTACATACAGAAAATGGTACCGGGCAGCTTTTGATAGATCCACAAAAACTTCTCTATAAAGAAGATCATTTAAATGACTTGAATTGGAAAGTCAGTCCCGATGATCGTTGTCTGGCTTATTCAGTTGATTTTGAAGGTGATGAGAAAAATGTTCTCCGGATCAGGGACATGGAAAAGGATAAACTGTTAAAAGATAATATACCCAATATGAACGATTTCCTCTGGTTTGCAGATAGCAAAACCATTTTATATACAGTATCCAACGATAAAGAAAGTGCCAAGATTTATAAACATTATGTTGGTACCAAAACATCAGCAGATTCTCTGATATTTGAAGAAAAAAATAAGAAGAATAGTTTAAGTCTAAGTTATTCCCGCAGCGGAGATTATATATTAGTACATTCTCTCAGTTTAAAAGGATCAGATGTTTATTTGCTCGATCCTAATAATCCCTGTACACCTATTCGACAAGTTATGTCGAGTAATACTGCCTCGAATATAGTTGATCATTATGATGGAAAATTCTATTTATTAACTAATGCTAAAAATCCTAATAACGAATACTATGAATTTGCCAATGATAAATTTGAGAATGGTAAGTTGCTCTTTGAAGGAAAAGACTCTTGTGTTCTGAACAGTGTCATCAATTTCAGATACTATTTTGCTGTGAGTCAGAGAATAAAAGGAGAGAATAGGATCCGGATCAAAGAAAAAGAAACGGAAGCAGATTACCTGCTGGAGTTTAAGCAGACTATGTTTAATCTTGTGCCTTATGTGAATGCAGAATCCGAAACAGACACTTTAGCCCTGGTCTTTGATTCATATGTGATTCCCACAACTTATTTCCAGTATAATATGGCGACTAAGAAATACAAATTTATCCAAAAAATTATACCTCAATTCAAGTTTGATGGAAAACTCTACGAAGAAAAAATGATCCAGGTGCCGATATCAGATACTTTGTCGATACCTATGACTATTGTTTACCGGAAAGATCTGAGAAAACGTGAAGGAAATCCCTGTTTACTGAACGTCTATGGTTCATACGGAAAGAGTGAGGATGCCTATTTTTCAGAATACAGGCTGACACTTTTGGACAGAGGTTGGATCTATGCTATCGCTCATATCCGGGGTGGTGGAGAAATGGGAAATTCCTGGTATGAACAGGGAAAACAAATGAAGAAAAAGAACTCTATTTCAGATTTTATAGCTTGTTCAGAATTCCTGAGCAATAATGGCTATACTACTTCAGAACTCCTGGCTATCATGGGTGCAAGTGCCGGCGGTATAGTTGTCGGTGCTGCAATTAATGAAAGACCGGATTTGTTCAAATCTGCTATTGCTCTGGTTCCCTCAGTCGATCTTCTGAGTTCTCTGCTTGATTCAGCGAGTGCATCAACTCAATTTCATTATGATGAAATTGGAAATCCCAGAACCCGCACAGAATTTGATTATATTAAGTCCTATTCACCCTACGATAATGTAAAACCGCAAAAATACCCCAATTTGTATATTACTACTGGTCTAAATGATTCCCGGGTGAATTATGCCGGTCCTCTGAAATGGACTGCTAAACTCAGAGCGAATAATACCGGTAATAGCTATATCCTGTTCAAACTTAATGAAGATACAGGACACTCCGGAACTGAGACAACCTTAAATCTCTATTCTTTTCTGGTCTGGTCAGTAGAAATGAATTGTGAGTGGTAAATTGTTGTGGTGAGTCGTGAGTCATGCTAAGAAGGGGAGGATCAATGCGTATTAAGATAATTATTTTGAGTATGATACTAATGACAGTAATTTTAAATGCCGGGGAGTATCAGTTAAATATTACGTTTGAATTGAGTCCTCTGCAGCAATCTCGGGAAGAAGCACGCAAGATAAATGCTTTGAAGTTTTATCAGAACAAACTCTATCTTGGAACAGGTGATTACGGAGTAAATACAGGGCCGACACCGGTTTTTTCATATGATCTCGAAAGTAAGGTTTTGGTAAAAGAGTTTATCGTAGATGATGAAGCAATAATGAGTTTTCTTAATATAGATAAAATGCTGGCCATTCCTGGTGCAGATGCGACGGAGGACTGGTCTTTGGGTAATATTTATCTTAAAGATGCCCAATGGCAGAAGTGCCGGACGATTCCCAAAGGCTTACATGTTTTTGATATTGAACAATACAAGGGAAAGTTATATTGTGCAACAGGTTCTGTATATGATCTTGATAAACAAAATCAACCTGCTTTTGGTGCTGTTTATGCTTCCGGAGATACTGCAAAAACCTGGACGCTTTCCTACGGTACACCTTCAGATTCCTATTCTGTTTACAGAGTGCATGAATTAATCAATTTCAAAGAGAGCCTTTATGCCTTTGTTCATGATTTTTATGGAGAATACAAGAAGAATCTGCCTCCTGAACTACAAAAAACTATCCCGGGTGATTCCTTGCGGGAAGTAAATATCTTGAAAGCAGATGCTTTAGGGAGCTCAGATTTTCTAAAATTTGAAAGAGAAAGATGGACTTATTGTGATGTTATCCCTGAAACTGATCTGGCTTACATTAATCCTATAGTTTGGAAAGACAAAATTCTTTTTGAGTGTTTCAGCGGCAAGTATGTTGTCGGACTCAATCCCGATATGCCCGGGATAAAGCATACCTTTTATCTTTATGATGGAACTCAGGTGCAGAAAATTGATTTGCCAATAACAAAAATAATTAACTACACGACAGATAATGGAAACTTATATTTATTAGGAACTTTTGACAAAAAGAGCATTATTCTCGTACTTCGAGATTTTCAAACTTATGATACATTCTATTTGCCGGAGAAGGTTGGTTATTTATCTTTGGCAGTCTTAGGTTCTGAGGTTTTTTTAGGTGCCAATGACGGAAATCTTTATAAAACAAACTTATTATATCCGCAGCTTTATGACAAAACTAAGCCTTTACTCTATCCTGATTCATTTCTTTTTTCTGCCTTATCACCACAGAATTATAAATTGTATAACATAGCATTGCTAAAAAAGACAGAATTGATTCAACAAGCATCTATTCAAGTTGTAAAGGAACTTAAAAGTAAAAAAATCATTATAAAAGTTAATAACGTCGATTCGTTTCAGTACTTTTCTGAGGAAAATAATACCTTCAATTCGATCATTATTGGGAAAACAGTTTTCAAACTAAATCCCACGGCTAAGAGTTATGTTGTAACTAAAGAAGGAGGTCGTTTTCTACTGACTCCTTCAGATCTGACAATGGATAAACTGAAAAAAGACCCTGTAAGTATTGGTCAGCTGGATCAGGAAGTCCCTGCCAAAGGTAATATTCCGGCACATTTGCTGGCTTTGGCTATTATGGATTTAACTCAGGCTGATGCTGCAATAACTTTTACTGATGGATTTCAAACCGGGTTACCTCAGGGTAAAGTGACTTTGGAAAATATTTACCGACAAAATTACTATAATTATGTCAGTCTGACAAAATTAACAGGTGTACAGATCAAAGCTATTATGGCATTCAACAAATCTGCCCAGAATAATCTTTTGTTGGAGACCTCAAAAAACATTCCCATTAATGATGAATTGAGTTATATGGTTGCTTTGCCTGATTATTTAGCACTTAATTCTCAAGAATTCTGTGGTAAGAAATTTCTTTTTACTTCAACAGAATATTTGACTGCACAGGCTTTAGCACTCTTTATTATTAAGTATCCCATAGATTTTAAACGTATTACGAATAATAAATAAATTATCTTGTCTGATTTCAATTATTTGTTTGACTTTTTTTACGGTTAGTAGTTTTTTTTGTTCAGGGAGAAAAGAGTATGTATTTTATGGTGAGCCTGGTTGCTCTGAAATTGAATTCCACAGATTTTATTTTTATCGGCCTGTCGGGAGTTATTTTCCTGACAATGGTATTTTTACTGATCCTCAAAGGTAAGCAGCATAGTTCATCCCTGGAACAGTTAAACAGTAGTATTAACAAACTAAATAATGATATGCAGAAAAAAAACATGAGTTTGATTGAGAAAGATGAACTGACGCAGCTGTTAAAGACCAAATTGAATGATCTCACAGGTACTATGGTGAATTTTCAGTCATTAGTCACTTCTTTTATGGATAATACCCGAATTCAAATGTGGGTAGTAGATGCAGAAGGCGTATTTTTGAATTGTAATAAGGTGGATACATATTCAGCAGTTTTGAAAGAAAAAGATGCTAAAGGCAAGTCCTTGAGTCAGTTTTTTGGTGCACAAATCAATCCTTTGCTAAAGAATATTGTTGGAGTTATAAAAAATAATGAGCCCCGTGACAATCAGCTTTTCAAACTTTCGAAGGATGATAAAACCTATTGGTACATGAGTGATTTGTTTCCCCTTTCCCGGTCTGGGAAAAAGTATTGTCTGGCCTTTATTTATGATTACACTTATGATAAAGAATTAGAGTATCTTAAAGAGTATTTATCTGATAATATTGATTCGGGCTTGATCATAGTTCAGGATAATGAGTATAAATTTTTTAACCGCAAATGGTGCGAGATTTCAGGCTATAAAAGAGAGGAACTAAAATCTTTTGTCGAAGATTATTATTTTTCTCAACCCTATAAGCCCGTAATGTCAGATGAGATTTTTGATGATGATGTTAAAGTATATGAAACATATTTGAAAGTAAAGAATGAAGCACCCGTTTTAGTAACTTTAAAGAAGATAAGTCTGCAGTTTAATCGAAGACCGGCAGGTTTGTTTCTGATCAATAGAATGGATGAGCAGGACAAGAAAGAAGCTGAGTTAAACGAAAATATGACAATTTACAAATCCACAATAGAGTATTTGGAACAGGCAATAATTGTTATAGATTCAGAAGGTGTAATCATTAACTATAACAAGCGGATGTCAGAACTCTGGAATATATCAGATACGATGCTTAAAACATTTAATTGGGACAAATTGATTAAAGAATTGAACAAGCATATTGATTCTAAGAACTCAGTAATCAATATGGATAATTTTCAGACTTCTCTAATTCCGGAGTCAAAAGACTATGAAATAACTCTGAAGAATGGTAAAATTTTTAAAATTATGTGCAATCCTTTCACCTTTAATACAATAAATGCCGGGAGAATTTGCACATTTACAGACATAACAGAAATCGCCAAAAAGCAGAGGGATTTATCCAAAGCCAAGAATGAAGCAGAGAATGTCAGCATGAGTAAAACTGAATATGTGGCTAGTATGAGTCATGAGATCAGAACACCAATGAATGGGATTATCGGAGTAACAACCTTATTAGAACGGACAAATCTGGATATCAAGCAAAAACGTTATGTTGATATCGTAAAAGTATCGGCAAACTCTCTTTTGGATCTGGTTAATGACATTCTGGATCTCTCCAAAATCGAAGCTGGTTATCTTAAGCTGGAAGAAATTGAATTTGATTTGTTGGAAACCATCGGCAGTGTCACAGATATACTGGCATTAAAAGCACAATCGAAAAAAATAGAATTTTTGAATAATGTAAAACCAGATGTGCCGACAACATTGTTGGGGGATCCCTCCAGAATTCGGCAAATCTTGATCAATCTGGGTAATAATGCTATAAAATTTACAGAAAAAGGAGAAATTGCAATAACTTGTGATCTGGATAAACTTGATGGTGAAAATTGTAATCTTCATTTTGCCGTGATAGATTCAGGGGTAGGAATAAAACCCGATAAAATAGATTCCATTTTCAAATCTTATGAACAGGAAGATGACTCAACCAGCCGTAAGTTTGGCGGAACAGGTTTAGGATTATCTATTTGTAAGAAACTCACAAAACTAATGCAAGGAGATATATGGGCTGTCTCTGAAGTAGGAAAAGGTTCCGAATTCCACTTTACAATTAAGGTAAAAGCAAAAAAACAACAACCTGCTGATATGGCCTATAAAGAACTTATGAACTTAAAAAAGAATGTCCTTATTATTGCCTCAAATGAAACCAATGCCAAATTCCTAAACAGTACTCTTACGCATTTTGGTTTCAATACAAAGGTTAAAAACACCGTGGAAGATCTTGATAATGAATTACTTATGGCCGTACGTATGGATGAACCATATGACTTACTACTCACAGATATATTCACAGGTGAGAATGACACTTTAAAACAAATTGAGATAATTCGCCTCTTTGATGATCTTAATTATCTGAAGATCATTTTCATGGCAACCTTTGAAGAAAGTGCTGAATTGGAAGTAACACCCGCTCTGGATGTTACGGCTGTGATTAGTAAACCTATCAAACGCAGTGAACTACTCGATGCAATTGGCAGGGCTTTCCAAATCAATCTACCACTTAAAGAAGAAGTAGCTCCCCTATCAAAAAGTACTATGCCAACTCTTCCGCAGACAAACGGGGAGTCCTATCATATTCTCCTGGCTGAAGACAATATTGTTAATCAAGGTGTGATTGCAGAGCTTATCGAATCTGAAGGCCACCAGGTAATCACTGCTGAAGACGGACAAAAAGTGTTGGATTATTTAAAAGAGAAAGAATTCGACTTCATTTTTATGGACGTACATATGCCGGTTCTCGATGGTTATGAAACTACCCGCAAGATTCGCGAGATGGAAAAAATAACCTTTAAGCATATACCCATAATTGCCCTGACTGCCGATATTCAGGAAGAAGACAGGAACCGTTGCTTAGAATCCGGAATGGATGATTTTCTGATCAAACCCATACGTATGGATGATATGAAGGCTGTGATCAAAAGAGTCATGTATGCTCCTCCACCAGAACTTACTGCTACTAAACCTGCTCCGATCGTAGTTAATTATGAAATAGATATGAATTATATTTATGAAAAACTCGGCGATAATGCAAAAGTAATATTAAAGACGTTTAATCTGATCTCCAAGAGTTTCCCGACAAATATGAGAGATATCAGAACTGCTATGGTAGAAGGTGATGCTGCTGCCTTGCATCGTGCAGCCCATGGTATGAAAGGCTTTATGAATTATTTTGACCTGCCCAATGTTATGAAACTGATAATGGATCTGGAAAGAGCAGGTAAAGAAAATGATCTCTCCTTTGCTAAAATCATCATGATCGATCTCGAACCACAATTAAATGGATTCCTCAAAGCTCTTAAAGCCAAGGTCGAAGAATTGAGTCGATAATTATTAATTATCAATTATTAATTATTAATGAGAAAATATTGTTTTAACATTGAGGTTATTAGTTTAAGAATTAGAATTATGTTTAAAAAAATGATTATAGAGTTTGTAACTACTCAGGTTCTTCAGAATAAAAAAAGGATGTGATAAGTTTAGCCTCTCTTGGAGCCGAAATGGCCTCATTTCGGATAGAAGAAAAGGAAGGCTAAGAGAATAAGTTGTATTTCCTGTTTACTGCTGATTGCATTGAGCTTGTCTATATAGTCCATAAAGTCCATTTTGTCCATATAGTCCATCCTTTGTAATTACTCTCGAAAAAGCACCTGAGTAGTTACAAGAATTCCAAATTAGAAGAAATGAGATAATTAATAATTATCCAGGTGTGCTTTTAAATACTGGCCGGTGTAGGATTCCTTGATCTGCATAACTTCTTCCGGGGTACCTTGAGCAATGATCAGTCCACCTTCTTTACCGCCTTCAGGACCCAGGTCAATTATATAGTCAGCACATTTGATCACATCAAGATTATGCTCTATGACGATGATAGTATTACCCATGGCGACTAATCTCTGCAGAACGATAAGTAATTTTTTAATATCATCAAAATGCAGTCCTGTTGTCGGTTCATCCAGAATGTAGAGAGTCGAACCTGTACTCGTACGACTGAGTTCTTTGGCCAGTTTTATTCTTTGTGCTTCACCTCCTGAGAGGGTAGTTGCAGACTGTCCAAGCTTGATATAATCCAAACCTACATCGAGAAGAGTTTGTAGCTTTCCTGCAATACTGGGGATATTTTGAAATATTTCCCAGGCGTCCTGAACATCTAGATCCAATACCTCCGAAATATCTTTACCTTTGTATTTTATATTCAGGGTTTCATGATTATAACGCTTGCCTTTACATACTTCACAAGTAACATAAACATCGGCAAGGAAGTGCATTTCAATTTGTTTTAGACCTGCACCCTCACAGGCTTCACAGCGTCCGCCTTTGACATTGAAGGAGAATCTGCCTGGTTTATAACCTCTGATCTTAGATGCAGGAAGAGTGGCAAAGAGATCACGGATCGGGTCAAACAACTTAATATAGGTAGCCGGGTTGGAACGCGGTGTTCTCCCGATGGGTTGTTGATCAATAGCAATGACTTTATCCAGATGCTCATAACCGCTTATAGAGTCACATTGCCCCTCTTTAAGACTTGATCTGTTGAGCTTATTGGACATGACAGGGAAGAGGATTTGGTTGATTAAAGAGCTTTTACCTGAACCCGAAACTCCGGTGATACAATTGAATACACCGATAGGTATTTCCACACTTATATTCTGTAAATTGTTCTGTGTGGCTCCCTTGATCACTATTTTTCGCGAATCCGCTTTGGTTCTGGTCTTATTGTAGTCTATTTTCAATTTACCCGACAAATATTGCCCGGTGAGGGAGAGTTTGTTTTTAATGATTTCATTCAAGGTCCCTTGTGCAACAATCTCACCACCGTAAACACCTGCTTTCGGACCAAAATCCAGGATCAGATCTGCTGTACGCATCATTTCCTCATCATGCTCCACCACCAGAACAGTATTACCCAGATCTTTCAATTGCAGAAGCATCTGAATCAATTTACTGTTATCTCGCTGATGCAAACCGATACTCGGTTCATCCAGAATATACATAACTCCGACAAGACCGCTGCCAATCTGACTGGCCAGCCTGATTCGCTGGGATTCACCACCAGATAGGGTGGGTGCTTTTCGGTCAAGTGTCAGATAATATAAACCCACATTGACTAAAAAGCCAAGCCGGTTGCGGATTTCCTTGAGAATCTCCTCTGCAATGATCACATCGTTTCCTGCCAAATTGATCTCTGTGAAGAATCGCATTGCTTCATTAATGGTTTTAGAAGTGATGGATGACATATTTTCTCCACAGATCTGTACGCCTAAGCTTTCTTTCTTCAGCTTTTGACCTTCGCATTCAGAACAGGGTTTCTCAGTGAGGAATTGCATATAATACTTTGTCATATCTTCGGATGTGGTTTGGTGCATTCTGCGTTCCAGCGTGCGGAGTATGCCTTCAAATTTGGACATATAAGAGCCCTGCATATTGGTGGATTTAAACTCAACCTTGAATCTTTTGCCTTTGGTTCCGTGCAGAATAATACTCTGATGCTCCGGAGATAAATCTTTCCAGGGAGTTTCCAAAGAGAATTCGAATTCTTTAGCCAGATTCTTGAGAAAAGGCAGAGTCCAACTGCTCTTCTTGTCTTCAAAATTACCCCAGGCGGTTACTGCTCCATTCATGATCGATAATTCTTTATTTGGAATGATCAGATCGACATCGAATTCCAGCTTAGTTCCCAAACCATTACAGGCCGGGCACATTCCAATAGGACTGTTAAACGAGAAGTGCTGAGGACTTAGTTCCGGATAACTTATCCCACATTTGACACAGGAATTGCTTTCTGAGAGAATTTCCTGCTGTTTTTCTTCTACAAAATCTATTTTGATCACACCGTCAGTTAGTTTTAAACCTGTTTCCAAAGAATCTATTAAACGGCTGCGGATGTCTTCCTTGATGACAAGACGGTCCACCACAATATCAATATTATGTTTACTTTTCTTATCTAATTGGATGTCCTCACTAAGTTCCCGCATCTGCCCATTGATGATAACTCTTACAAAGCCTTCTTTTCTGGCTTCTTCCAGTTCCTCTTTATGTTCTCCTTTCCGGTTTTGGACGATTGGTGCCAGAATTTGAATCTTCGTGCCATGTGGATAAGCCAGAATTTTCTCCACCATCTGATCTGTTGTTTGAGATCCCACCAGATCACCACATTGGTAACAATGCTGTTTGCCGATTCTGGCATAGAGAACTCTCAAATAATCATATATTTCTGTAACTGTTCCTACAGTTGATCTTGGATTTTTGCTGGCAGCTTTCTGTTCGATTGATATCGCAGGTGACAAGCCTTCAATGTAATCAACTTTCGGTTTTTCCATCTGACCCAGGAATTGTCTCGCATAAGCAGATAAAGACTCCACATATCTGCGTTGACCTTCCGCGTAAAGCGTGTCAAATGCCAGAGAAGATTTACCTGAACCGGAAACACCGGTAAAAACTGTGAGTTTATTGCGGGGGATAGTTACATCAATATGCTTTAAATTGTGCTCATGAGCACCTTTGATCACGATATCATTCTTCATTTATATTACCTTTTTATCATATATTCAGGGCAATTTATTTCACCTTTCCCGGACAATTTTCTTTTTTTGCCAAGGTGTCAATAAGAGAAATAAAATTTTTTAACTTTCATCTTCTCTCTTCACTCCCCTCTCTTCGCAAGAGAGGGATCGGGGGTGAGTTATTTCTCTCTGTAACACGTAGCACCTGGCCAATGCAATTAAGTTAAGGGAAAAATGAGGTATTTTTTATTAATTTACCCTCATCCTAACCTTCTCCCTAGCAGCAGGGAGAAGGAACTGAATTGTTTGAAGCTGTTATATATGCTGAAAGAAATGCTTAGCTTAAGGCTATGATTACCTAAAATCTATACCTCCTCTCCTAACTAACAACTAATAACCACTCACAATTAACCAGACAAACCATAACTTAAAAAATTGAATAGCAAAATCCCTAACGCTTTATTCTCAGTAAAAAAGCATTCCGATCCCTTTTTCTAATTTTCCGATCTTTCGTCCATTTAGTCCATACAGTCCCTAAAGTCAATCTAGTCCATAAGTCCAACAATTCATCATTTCCAAATCCCAACTAATAACTTTCAACTCTCAACTTTCAACTCTCAACTACTCCCCCTCCACCCAGACATCTTTGCCATAGAAGATAATCGCGATTCTGGAAATCGTATCATGAGAGATATTCTGTAGTAATTCAATATTGGGAATGATTTCATCGATTTGATCTAAAGTAAGAGATAGGGTTGATTTGATCATGTTTTCTGTAACATCATCTCTGTTCTTAGCAAAGATCTTCCTAAGCCTGATGATAATCGGAACGTTTTCAGAGTTTTTGGGTTTAAGGAACAGATCATAGCGGAATTTGGTTGTATCGAAGTTAGTCTGGAAATCATAATCCTCTCTAAGCCAGACTGTCAGACCCAGGAAAAAAGCTTCATATATTCTTTCGCTGTCTTTGATAAAACCGTGAAAGCTGAAAGCCTGCAGGATAAGTTGTTTAAGGCTGATCTCAAAATCTGCAATATTACCGGTAATTAAATGGTTGAGCATTGCAATTGTGGAGTTTTGATTATCTTCATTTGTCAGCCATTTCTGGATGATTTTCCCATAGAGCCAGATGATTTCCTGATTTGTTGGTGTTAAAAAGGCAGTTTTTTGACCATTCACAATCTTCAGGTCTTCGTATTTCAAATAACCCGAAAAAAGTAAAAAACTCCAAAGATTGGAATTTGAACTTTCAATGTCCTGAATGCCAAAATTGTCTTCAATAATAGAAGAAACACGATGCTTCAGTAGCAGTTCTTTAAGTCCGGATTTGAGGTTATTTTCATCAAGGAGCAATTTCTCAAATTGGATACTGTCTGCTGTATTCACCCAGTATGGGATTAGTCTTCCTGATTTTCTCAGGAAGCTGATAAATGACCAGGGATTGTAAACTGAAGTACCGGAAAAATTATAATAATCATACCATTTTCGGCAATTATCAGCATGCATGGTGAGTTTAAAGGTTTTCAGAGCATCAGCAACTTCTGTTTCCGTGAAACCGAATTTATCTGCAAAACCCGAATCAAACATCGTCGATATACACACTTTTGGTATGTTTGCAAAAACCTTGTTCTGACAGATAGGGAAGATGCCTGTCATAATACACTTCTCATAGATAGTACTATCTATCAAAGTATTGTTCAGTAAGTTTGTCATAAATGGCACAACATCATCATAAAAATTATTTTGAGCCCCCTGTTGAATAGGGATATCATAATCATCAATCAGAATAAAGACTTTTTGCTGGTGATGTTTGGCCAGAAATCCGCACAATTGATAAAGACAATTTTCCAGATCAGTCTGGATTAAATCCATATTGATCACATTCTGCACAATTTCTACTTCATTGGCATTAAGCAACGTTGAATTCAATAAGTAATTATGTTGCTTATATAGTTCTGAAAAGAGGTTGAGCAGTCCTTGACAACAGTTTTCCCAATTGTTGTTTTTGATGTTTTTAAACGAAAGAAAGATAACCGGGTATTGCCCGAGGTGCTTTAGAAGGGTTTCATGACTTCCAATTAACAAATTAGAGAACAGATAAGAATTGTCGTATTCTGTCTTTTCCAAAAAATATTTCAGCATAGACAGATTTAATGTTTTCCCGAAACGACGCGGACGGGGGAGAACAATGACTTGAGCCGAACTCTCCAGTACTTCGGCAATAAAAAGTGACTTATCGATCAGATAAAAATTTTGATCGATAAATGCTTTGAAGTCAGAATATCCGAGCGAAACCTTTTTCATAATGTACCTCATGTATCCAAGAATCAAATGAACCGATTGTGTGCAAGTTAATAATTATTAATTATTAAAGTGGAGAAGTAAGTAGGGAATAAGTAATGAATAATTAAGGCTGGTATAGCAAGGTGGATACTGACTGGATAAATATATTGGTTTATCTGAGATCAAAGCCTATTCATCAATAGACCCGGCATTCATGCCGGGTAATGAATGAACCAACCCTTTCTCTCTTGGACTTTAGCCCAACATTGTCATTGATATTACTGTTTGTCAATACTATATTAATGCTGGACGCTAGTCCCTATTATTAGTTCGGATCATTTAACTAGAGAAAACAAGAATTGCAATTACTTCAAATATGATATCTAAAAATATGCTGGACGCTAGTCCCTATTATTAGTTCGGATCATTTACCAGAGACAACAAGAATTGCAATCACCTCAAATATGATACATGTTAAATATACTGCATGCTAATGCTTACTTCAAAAAGGTGATTTTGCGAAATACTGTTTTGTCCAGATATTTGATACGGCAGAGATAGATCCCTTCTTTGACAGTGTGTCCCTGTGCGTCATCACCAAACCAGGCCATGACCGGACTTTGATTTGGGTTGAGACATGTTTTGATCTTTTGTCCTTTGATGTTGTAAATATCTATGCTGGAGATTTGGGAATCGGCGTTAGTCAGATCGAAATAAACAATTCTCGAAAATGGATTGGGATATACTCTCAGAACCAGATTGGTGGTATCCGGAACATCCACAGTATCAGGAGTTGAAAAGATCTTAAATTTAACATATTTGACTGTAATGTAATTACACTGCAAATTAACGGGGGAGTATTGAGAACTGTTGGGATTATATTCAAGCACCTGGTAATCAGAATTATGCAGATTATGCCCATTCTGTTTAAAATGGAACATTATCTCCTTGTTATCGTGAAGTCGGGTAAAAAGTTTCATTTGTACAGGAAATTCATTGACCTGTACAGATCCAATACAGGTATTTTCAACCCAGGCACTGATTTCATTGATCTCATTATTGCCTTCAATAAAAGAAATGTTTAGAGCTTCATATTGTGAATCAGCCTGAACAAATTCAGAGCCATAGAAATTTGTATTATTGATAAAATCTGAGGAATAGAGTCCAACATTCCAGGAGAAGTTAATCAGAGAGTCCGCATCTTCTTTTAATTCAATAATATACATTTTACCGAATTCCATTTTGTTATATTCTGAATGGGTGTCAAAATTCTCAATACAAGAGCAGGCAAGATCACTTGAATTATATACCCAATCCTGTGCATAAACTCTTTTGACCTGGTAAAAAACAGAACCCAATGCTTCTCTTAGAGTCTGATTATTCATTAACCAATAGCCAACCCAGTTCTCTTCATCTCTTTTCAATTGGATTTGACTGTTACCCGGTATAGGATATCCGTAGTTGGAACCTTCACTGAAATCTGTGATGCGAACTTTCACACCGGCAACAGGATTGAAGCCAAAGTGTGTAGTGGACTCCCAGGCAAGATCTTCTAAATAGAGTGAATCTCCTGTGCTGGCAAGAAAAGCTGTCGGATTCCCAGGGAAGTTGTTGGCAATGGCCTGGACATTATCCGTGGAGTCAATAATCGGAATACTTTCCCAAGCCCATTGATTTTTCAGATTTGAATAGTATATCGAAGATCTGGTGAATTTCAATCTGCTATCTTCCAAGAATAACCTGACATTTCGGCTGGCGGTCGGATTATAAGACAATTCTCCATCTTCATAACCTGTACCTTCATCCATGACACTCATAACCAGATCATAGGTACCCTGGTTATAGTATTTTAAATCATGAGAGCCGGTTAAAGAATTTTTATAAGCAAAGCCTTCGGTTCCATTACTGAAAATGAAGTTTTTATTCCAACCAGTGCTAATATCCAGCCATTTCATAACATCAGTGACAGCCGGCAGATTGTTCAGAGAATTATTATACCAGTTAGCGACCAGGAACCCAAAATAAACTCCGGAATCGACCTGAGTGTTGATCTGGTCGTAGATGGTCGTATCGATATTGGCAACATAATCAAACATAAGATTTTGTACAGATGTCCCCAAGGCTCCGTTGTGAGCAAAAGTAAACCATCTGTGATCTCGTTGAAACAAGAAAGGATGCGGATCAGGTATATTCTGCGGTCCGGAAGAAGCATAACGCACATGGGCAATTACAATGTAAGGTCGCGAAGTTGAGACGGTATTTTGTGCATTATCAAAGTTGGGATCATCATACGCCTTGTGATAACTGGCGAATCTGGGAGTTTCTTCAATATTACCATTTTGATAATATGTATATCCGGGAATAGGTTGACCTGTTTTATCAAATGCCACAATGCCCCAACCGTGCGGGTTATTGTTTTCTTCATTGTCATTTCCCTGTTCCTGTAGTCTGCCTAAATATAAATTAACAATACCGGGGTTTAGCGGTTGATTGTTTTTACTCACCAGCATCAGTAATTTGCATGCGTTTAAATCAGCCGTAACCATAGAAAAAAGGGACAATGCCAACAGAATATATTTATACATCAAGAATTTCTGAGATGTGTTTTGACAGTTTTTCCATAGTATAGGGCTTTTGAATAAATCCATTAACACCTTCCTCAATCAGTTTTTTCACTCTGGCGTCTTGCTTAAACCCGGAAACCAGGAGAATCTTAACCTCAGGATCAACAGCTTTCAATTCATAGAAAGCATCGATACCTGACATAACGGGCATCACCATATCTAATACAATGAGATCGATGTCAGCTTTATGTTGTTTATATAATTCCAATCCTGTTGCTCCATTATCAGCCAGAATTACATTATAACCGCATTGTTCCAGCATCAGCTTGGCAATTTCACGCATGACCATTTCATCATCAATAACCAAAACCGTACCCTTACCGGAAGTAAAATATTTCACCTGTGTTGATTTAATAAGTTCATCTTCATCTCTGTGATAAACAGGGAAGAATAAATTGAAAGTCGAACCTTGTCCTTCCTCTGTATAGACATCGATAAAACCATGATAACTCTTGGCGATATTATAAACCATGGCCAGACCCAGTCCGGTACCCTGACCTTTTTCTTTTGTGGAGAAGAAGGGCTCAAAGATCTTGTCTTTGATACTGTCACTCATTCCAACACCTTTATCGCTGATGGATAATTTCCAGTAGTCTTTAACTTCTGATTCGGGATGGGTACTGCAGAAGATCGGATCAGCATTGACTTTTTCGACAAAAGCACTGATCGTACCACCTTGAGGTTCACCAGGTTTTCGCATAAGAGTCATGGAATGATAAGCATTAACAAGTAGATTCAGGATAACCTGTTCGATTTGAGTGGGATCGGCATAGATAGTCGGATATTCACCTGAGAAGACAACATTGAAGTCAACGCATTTATCAAAGGTATTATTACAGATTTTCATTACATGCTTAAGTGCCTGATTTAAATCGACAGGAGCAAAAGAAATATCCTGTTTACGGGAAAGTGTCAATAATTGCTGCACCATATCGGTAGCACGTTCACCTGATTCTTCCATAAGATTAAGGTATTCAACAAGATCATCGTTAGGTATATGATTATCGAGATAGAGTTTGGTTTTCATTAAAGAAACGATTCCTATGATACCGCCCAAAACATTGTTAAAATCGTGAGCCAAACCACCCACCAGAGTGCCGATTGTTTCCATTTTCTGGATTTGCCTGAGTTCGAGTTCGACTTTGTCCATTTCGGTAATGTCATCGATACGCATCACTATACCCCTGACCCCATTGGCTACCAGTGGGTATATTGAGACAGTGCTGACCCGGTCGGGATATAATTCAAACTGTTGTTTATAAAAGTATCTGGGTTTATTAGATTTTAAAAGTTCCTTTTTTGATTCCAGATATTTGTCAAAGATATCCGTTACTTCTGTAAGTTTTTTGCCAATAATATTCTCGGAAGATATCCCGGTAAAATTAATTGCCGAACGATTCCATTGGGTGACAAAATTGTTTTCATCGAGAGTGATCAAAATTGATGGCATGGATTCAATAATATTATTCAGGTAACTTCTGGTCTCTTTTAAATCAGCTTCCCGATGAGAAACCTTTTTGAGGAGACTGTTGAATCCATCATAAAGCTTACCTAACTCATCATGGTGATTATATTCCAGAGTGATTTGATAATCTGTAGTTTCTGTTACCTGATGGCTAATTTCTGCTAATTTTAGAACAGGGCGTATGAAAGCATTTTTGAGAATGAAATAGAGCATAAGCAGAGAAAAAAGTCCCAGAAAAACCATCATGATCAGCATTCTTTGCTTGATAGCAGAAATTTCAGCCAGAACATTTTTTGTCGTGAAGAAAACTTCTACCATACCCAATTCCATAGAGTCGTTTATAATGGGAGTAGAGTATTTTTTGATTACCACATTGTCTGTATTGGTACTATAGGGAGTTCTCAATCTGATAAATTTATCGGCAACTCTTTCTCCACCCATTATAAAAGAGCCATCTTCATAAACATTGATAGCACAAATATTAGGATTTTCCATGATTGCTTCATTAAGCTTTTCTATAGATTGATCATCCAAATTATAAATAGGAAAAATATATGCTTTACTGACAATATCCATGTAAGAGCTGATGTTCTTTTCATAATCAGCCAAGAGTCTGTTGGAATTTGTATAATTGAACAAAAGTACAGAAGAAAGAATGATTACTGACATGACAATTGTCAGTATGAAAATTAACCTGATCAGAATTTTGTTCCAGAGATTTTTTAACATATTTTTTACTCCTGCTAAAAAAATAGATTCAATTCAAAATTAGTCAATCTTTTTATTTTTAAATTGTGCTTTTTATGAAAAAACATTTAATAATGCCGTTCTGGAAACGTTCCAAATGAGTCTTTTTAGAAAAATTATGGGGTTTTTGGCTCAAGTGCAAAATTTATTCTTGATTGATTTTCAAGAATATATAAGTGTGAATCTGAAAATTAAATTTCCTGGAGGAACTGTGAAAAATATTCTGGTTATTGGTGCTGCAGGCCAAATTGGTTCTGAATTAGTACCGGCGTTAAGACAAATATATGGTTCAGGAGCGGTTGTCGCTGCTGATATTAATGGGAATGTTAGTGCTGAATTGAAGGAATCCGGTCCTTTTGAGATCATGGATGTCCTGGATGTTCCGAAAATGGTGGAAACTGTCAAAAATTATAAAATTGATACAATTTATAATTTGGTTGCACTTCTTTCAGCCCGTGGAGAAGCAGAACCTCAGCTTTCCTGGAAGATCAATATGGGTGGATTAGTCAATATTCTGGAAATAGCCAGAGAACACAAATGCGCTGTATTTACACCCAGTTCTATCGGTGCTTTTGGTCCTGATACCCCTAAAGATGATACTCCTCAGGATACTATTCAAAGACCTACAACTATTTATGGAGTGACCAAAGTCGCCGGTGAATTGCTCAGTGATTATTATTTCCATCGGTTCGGCCTGGATACAAGAGGTGTCAGATACCCCGGAATTATTTCCAATGTGACCCCTCCAGGTGGCGGAACTACCGACTATGCAGTTGATATTTATTATGAAGCGATCAAACATAAAAAATATACCTGTTTCCTTGAAAAGAGTACATCTCTTGATATGATGTATATGCCTGATGCCATCAACGCAGCTATTAATCTCATGGAAGCTGATCCAACCAAACTGAAACACCGTAACTGTTTCAATGTTACAGCTATGAGCTTTGATCCTGAAATGATCTATCAGGAAATCAAGAAACATATTCCTGATTTTGTTATGGATTACAAGATAGATGCAATAAGACAAAGAATAGCCAACAGTTGGCCAAATCATATGGATGATTCAGCAGCCCGTGAAGAATGGGGCTGGAGTCATGAATACAGTTTATCTACTATGACTGAAGACATGTTGAAAGTCTTAACCCCACGTCTTCTGAAGTAAGGAGTTTTGTATGGATGCATTGGAATTAAAGTTTAAAGAACTGAATCCGGATAAGGTTCTGGACATAGCTACCGGCGTAGGAAACAATATTTTTATGCTGAAAGAGGTTCTGGGCAGTTATCAAACTATAATTGGTATAGACACAGATCCTCGCCTGGATGTGCCTTTCAAAAAGAATTTCCCGGAAGAGAATATTACCTTCCAGGCTATGGATGCCACTCATATGGATTTTCCTGATAATACCTTCGATCTGGTGACAATCTCCAATTCCATCCATCATTTTGATAATCCGAAAGCAATTCTGCTTGATGCCCTAAGGGTAATGAAGCCGAACGGTACAATAGTAATCAGCGAAATGCTCAGCGATAAGCTGTCAGAAGCTCAAATGTCCCATAAGCTGATCCATCATTGGTGGGCTGAAATTGATACTTTAAAAGGTGTATTCCATCGGGATACCTACACAGAACAAGAGCTCAAAGACGTGCTTGATACTGTAGCTGTGCAAAACAGAGAATACTTCATTTTCGAATATCCTGTCGAGAATCCCCGCAGTGCAGAATTGATCGCTAAATATCAGGAAACCTTAACCTCCTCTTTAGAGCGGATCAAGGATTTACCAGAGTTTGCTCAGATGGAAACTAAAGTCACTGCTATTAATACGCATCTGGCTGAGCACGGCTTTGCCCCCGCCAGAACTTCCATTGTCTTTCTCGAAAGAAAATAAAATTAAATAGTAAAATAAAAGACCCCGGATTGAAACCCGGGGTCTTTTTGTATTATGTACGCTGGACGCTAGTCCTAATAATAGGTTCGCAGCATATGTTTTCAGTAATATAGGTATACCCGAACCATATGCTGCATGCTAAGTCCTATTACAACATACTCATATAAAATGAGGAGCATGAATTGCTTCAAACTCCTCAATTGTTTATATGAAATATATGCTGGACGCTAGTCCTAGTAACAAATTAGCAGCTTCTGATATCAAGTTTGCAAGTATCAATACTTGAAATCCAATACCTGAACCATATGCTGCATGCTAATGCCTATTTTAGAAGTAGGGCTTTTCGCATGGAGCTGTACTCTGGCGTTTCCATTCTAATGAAATAGATTCCGGAACTGACTGCCTTTCCTGCATCATTACGGCCATTCCACTGAATCACATGATTACCTGCCAGACGCTGTTCATCTAACAGATTTTTAACTCTCTGACCTTTAATGTTATAAATACTCAGTTTAACATTGGTTGTTTTGGCCAGACTAAAGGAAAGATTGGTAGTTGGATTGAACGGATTAGGGTAATTCCCCTTCAAGGTTGTTGTTAAGGGATTGTTATGATCATTAACTGAAACTGTGTCAGTTGGATCGATCAGAAGGAAATTGGAAGCACTGCTTTCTCCGTCATCATATTGAGCTGTCACATAGTATCTGTAGAGATTTCCAGGAAGAAGTATCTCAGAATAAGTATGTGCAGAAGTTGTATCGATCTTCATAAAGATCCCTGAATCTTTCTGCTTATAGATATTGAAGCAGATCAGAGCTGTTCTGGTATCCTTTGATTGAGGAGGAGTATATGTCCAACCGATTGTCTCTAAATGCTCAGGTGTAACGCTAAGTCTGCTGAGATTAGCGACAGGTTTTAAGTAGGTAAGATTGAAATTAACTCCTGTGGAATCCTGTCCTTGAGCCAGAGTTATGTCTGTAACGGACTGTGTGTTGAAATATTTGCAGGAAG
>CAYQPF010000081.1:0-22992 GCA_964419225.1 uncultured Candidatus Cloacimonadota bacterium
TTATCAGCTTATGAATAATTTCCCTAAAGCTCTGGAAGTCTTTCTGGAGGAAAGGGAAGTCGCGGAAAAAATGGCTAATGAAAGGCTAATGAATATTTCTGATTGCCATATGAGCGGTGTATATTTTCAATTAAAGGATTTTAATAAAGCACTGGAGTATAATGATAAAGCCTTGAAACTGTTTTCTATAGATCGGGACAGAGTTAGTGCAGGTCAGACATTGGTTCTAAGAGCATGTATTTTGAATGGATTGGAACAATATGCGGAAGCACGTAAATATATCCAGGAAGGTTTGGAAGTTGTTACTTCCATTGGAGCACTGAATCAAATTTTCCTTTGCCGTCTGTTAACAGCCAGAATAGATTATATTCAGTCAGAAACCGAAGAACAAAGGCAAAAAGCGATTACCGATTTTGAAACCATTATCGCTGATTATCCTGAAGATTCTGAGGTTGCCAAAGTTTATGGAGATTTGTGGGTCCTTACAAAGAAAGAAGATTACCGTCAGAAGGCTAAAGAACTTTACACAAAACTGGCTATAGAGAATCCTTTAAGTAATTATAATTATGATATTGCAAATCTTGGTCTATAAGCAAAGATAAATCTACCCAGGAGGTCTTAATATGAATTCACAAACAGGGAGTGGTTCCCATTCATTGCGTTTCAAAATTCTTTTCTTTATTCTGATTTTGCTTGCCTTAACAGCTTGTGTACCTCGCGATGGTGCCAGTAATGCAGATCATCCTGCCGGTTTTTTCTGGGGTGTCTGGCATGGTTGGATAGCTCCGATATCATTGATCATCAGTTGGTTCAAACCGTCACTAAGCATCTATGAGCCATACAACACCGGTTTCTGGTACAATTTTGGTTTCTATATCTCCATTATTGCCGGTTTTGGCAGTCTTTCTTTAACAAGGAGAAAGTATAAAGAGAAATGCTGAGGAATGAATCTCCAGAATTCCCTTTCTTAATGTTCTTTATCCACAGAAAGACGCAGAAGAACACAGATTAGGGAGAAACATAAGTAATTCTTCTGGGCAAAAGAGATCAAGATCAGTAGATTCTGTTCTTGATTCCATTCAACTCTCGATGGGAGATGACGCAGCTTGCATCATTGTTATAAAGAGCCTGGCAGGCTCTTCTCCCAAGAAAGGTTCTTTTTTCACTCCCTTCTCTTTGTAAGAAAGGGGTCGGGGGTGAGTTATTGGTCCAATCTAACCCCTAAAACATAGTGCCAAAGCCTAACACCTTCTCCTTGTATTATTTGTGATCATTTGTTTCCCATTTGTGCCCATTTGTGGTTACTCTCGAAAAGCACCTGAGTAGTTACACTTATCTTCAGAAGCAACCTTCCGGGTTTTCTGATTTGTGAACGTTTTTTTTCTTCTTACTTGATTTGACAGGCTTGAAATGTTTCTGGTATTTCTCCATCAGTTTATCGGCTCTCTCATGTTTATTCTGGTTGATCAAATACGTCACTTGGAAATGCACAATAGAGGATACCAGTTCCGGATCTGCCTTTCTGATCAGTTTCTCCATTATGCCAAAAAACTTGTCTTCCTGATGTTGGGACAAGATAACCATTTCAGTTAATTTTAGCAAATCTTCCACTTTCTCTAAAATGAATTGTTCATTACTCAGCAGGTTCGTAGCCCACAAAAAGATATCATGTTTCTCAATATCCGATGCTGACTTGGCGATATCATAAAGCAAATTCCTAAGAATCGGGACGTATTTACTCAGCATATATGCTTCTGTTTTATCGTATGCACTATTATCGATCCAGCCGTATTCTTCATATTCATAGGAATACTCATAGGCTGATTTCAAACTCTGTAAATGTTGGTAAATTTCTTCAGAGAGATATTTGCACAAGAGCCATGCTTTCCTAAAATCTCCTTTGTTGAAAATCCTTAGAATTTCTTCCAATAACTTATCAAGATTAGAATACAATGTATCCTTCGAAGGGTTTTGAATAAAGATCTCTTTAACAATTCTCAAATATGTTTTATTCACCTTCTCATCGAATTTATCCAGGAAGTGCAGAACCAGGTTTGTGTGCAATTCCGGAAACATGGTTATTTGCTTATGTAAAAACAATTCTAACTCTTCTTTAGTACTATTGGCGAAAATTACATTCGCATCCTTATCCCTATTATCAAAATAACTTATAACGCCTTTGCCTTTCTTGACAGGTTTGACAAGATCCCTTGCTGTTAAAGCTACTGCTGCGATATGCCTGCAAAAACTTTTATCGTCATGACAAGTGCATGACCAGTCTGTGATACTTTCTTTATCATAGAACAGGGTAACTGTTAGGGCAAGGTTCTCTTCATAATCTGTAACATCATACAGTCCTTTCCAGAAAAAACTTCCCTGTATTATTTCTGCCACGTAAAAACTATGATAGTCGTGTTTCCCTTTTCTCATTATATGAGGGGGAATGGTCTTGATAAATTTATCCAACATTTCTAAGGTCAAATTCTCTCCGCACAGTTGATTTGTTTATTCAATGATTTTTTTTGAAAAATGTTTTCCATAACTCTCCCTAAAACGCAATCCCTATCGAAACAAAAGGTGAACTTTTATGATAAACTTTCAGCTTCGAAAAATCGATATCAGAATATTGCTGCCCCTCCGGGGCTGTCTTATCATACCATTTGGCTTTATCTATCGAAGACTTGAGAAGTTCATAACCTGCTTTGACTTCAAGGTTATAATGACTCCAAATTTTGATTCTGTTATTCAGAGACAAGGTTAGACCAAACATTACATTGTTGTGCTCAGATCTTAGTTTCTGATTACTATTTTCAGTATTGTAAACATTTGTTAACCAGGAGTAGTAGGTCTGACAGCTGAGATCAGAATTGAACTGATGTTTATCAATTAGAGGATGTCGGTAGCCAAGATTAACTAAATACAATATTGCATATTTATTCTTATAATCCCAACGTAGTTTCGGAAGAATACCCAAAATATAATTATTCGCCTTTGTATCTTTACGATTATTTAATCCCTGTATTTCCCATAATCCCGGGAATTCTAAGAATGAATTTTCCTTTGTGGCAAGGTATTGACCATAACTTAGCATACTATGAATATCATTGTTTTGACTACGACCTCTATATTGGGTAGTGTTTGGTTGGAAAAAAGACAACGAATGCAAAGCACTGTAATAAGTGAAACGCGATATTGGTTTCAATTTCTCTTCTAAAATTAACTGTCCGTTTTTCTTAATAATTACAGTTCTAAACGGAAAACTATGATAGTAGTAATAGAAATATCTTGTAGAATTCTTAGGAAGAACTCGCTTATAAGGTTCAACAAAAGTAGAATCTATATGAACAAATTTGTTAGATAACTCAATTTTGTCGTTTTGTTGGACTTCTAATTCCATTTTCCACTCGTAACACTCATAGTTTTCTGTTGTAGTAATAATATACTTACCTGTATTAATTTGTTCTTCAACTCCTTTGGTGAGATACAAGTCCTTATCCGGGGTTATTATTTTAAAGCTGTTATAATTATCACTATAATCACTATCAAAAATGATGGTCCCCCAAGGTTTTGCTCTATCATAGGGAAGACTGATATGTGGAGTGATATTCAAGTGATATTTTTTCCCCCGTGTTATTTTTTCAGGAAAGGTATATAGAAGGGTAGTATAATGGTTGGCCTTAACTGTTATTGATTTTGTTTCAAATGGAATAAGAAAATGGTATTCTCTAGTTTGTTTTTTCCATGGTTTCAGTATTGCTTTTTCTTCTTTTTTAACGACCTCTGTATCTTCTTTTAAGGGTAAGTACATATTCAGTATTGTTTTACTGTTTTTTACTTCTGAGGGAATTGGATTGTTTTCCCCCCAACTGTAAATGAAGTTATTTTTAAATCCCCAAAGTATGGAGCATTTTTCTTCAAAATGGGGATATGCTCCTTCAATTTCGAAAGAGTCAATTTCTGTTTCAATAAATAAATTTGCACAAGAGTCACTCATGATTTCACTATCAGAGGAGAATTCATCATCACCTAAATCAAATATTAAACTCATAGAACAGAATATTTGTATATAAGCTGACATTATTGTTATAACTAACAGCAACTTGTGAAAATTTATAAATTCCCAAACTTTCTTTTTTATCATTCTATATCACTCTCCCTAAAATGCAATCCCTATCGAAACAAAAGGTGAACTTTTATGATACACTTTCAATTTCGAAAAATCAATGTTAGAGTATTGCTGCCCCTCCGGGGCTGTCTTATCATACCATTTGGCATTATCAAGAAATGATTTGAAAAGTTCAAAACCTATGTTGATCTCAAAATCATAATGATTCCATATTTTAACTGAACTGTTTAAAGATAAAGTAAGACCATAAATATCGGGTAAATTCTTAACTTTTATTTTTTGATTTGCATTGTTTTTATTAGATATGGGGGAGAAAAAAGCATAACTTACATAACATTGTAAAGTTGATTGAAAGTAATAGCTTTCCAATAATACTTCCTCATCACCGATTTCTCCCAAATACAATATACAGTATTTGTTGTTATAATCCCAACGAAGTTTAGGGAGGAATCCAATACTAAATCCATCTTTATGAATATCCTTATAAACAGGTAGTTCCAGAAAATTAACAGAGGTGGTTTGAACAAAATTGCAAAAACATTCTAAGTTTTCTGAATACGGTCCTCTACTGTCAATTGAGTTTGGGAAAAAAAGAGTAGGGAAAAACAAAATGCTGTTAATTTTCCCCTTCTCATTTTTGCTTAAGATCTGCTTCATGTACAACCTGACCATTTCTTTTAACTACGACAGTTTCAATTTCAATGTCAAGTGTATCTATAAATAATATTCGTGTCATAAACTTTTTAAAAAATGGTATTTTGACTGTGGAGAATTTGTTAGATAACTCAATTTTGTCACCGGCAGCGATTTCTATTTTGTACTCCCAAGGAAAAGACCACCAAGGAGAAACAGATAAAGTATATTTTCCAGGATTAATTTTTTCTTCCATATCTTTTCTTAAGTAGTATTCATAATCTTTCAATTCTATTTTAAAATTAAGATCAGTATCCAAGTAGTCACAGGAAAAAATTATTGAAGCAGATTCTTTAGATGTGTCAAACGGTAAACGAAAATGTGGAAACAACCTGAGATTATAACTTTTCCCGGGATTGATACCATCAGGAAAAATGCATGTTAAGGGTTCGAAATCTGGTGCAGATAGTTCTATTGAGCGTGTTCCAAATGGTATATAAAATGTATGTAATACAAATTGAGGCCCTAGTTCTGAATTGATTCCCTTCTGTGATGTAAACATTATTGTTTTGTTAATCAATTTATCACTAGAATTGTTGGCAGATATACTGTTTTTAAGTTGATGACAGTTATTCCTACTAACACCTGGTCTATCAGCTAAACCCCAAATAGATTTTATTAAATACCCGCCTTTTATGCTAATTGAATTCAAAGATGGCTTCGTTTCAATGTATAATACTGCACAAGAATCGTTTACTGATCTGTAATCTATATTCGCCCTATTATCCTCAGCATCATGATAAATATAGGTGTTCTTTGTTTGTGAAAACATGTTTAAACTGACCAATAAGAACCCAAAAATCAAAATAATCCTGCTAATATTCATAATTCTCCTTTAATTCTTATGTTATTTATCTCCCTAAAACGCGATCCCTATCGAAACAAATGGTGAACTTTTATGATACACTTTCAGCTTTGAAAAATCAACATCTGAATATTGCTGTCCCTCCGGGGCTGTCTTATCATACCATTTGGCATTATCTATTGAAGACTTGAGAAGCTCATAACCTGCTTTGACTTCCAGGTTATAATGACTCCAAATTTTGAAGGAATTGTTGAAGGATAAACTTAATCCGGTTAAATCAATAAAATGCTTTGTTTGGTCTTCTAATTGTTGATTTTTGTTTTTATGATTATAAACATTAGAATAACATGCCAGGTAGCCTACAAAATTTATATCTGATTTTATTGAATACTTGTTTATTAGGGATTGATGGTAACCTAAATTTAGTAAGTGCCAAATAGAATAGTTATTTTTAACATCCCAAAGTACTTTAGGAAGAAATCCCTGAACCAAAGTTAGCTTTGGAAAAAAAGAGCTACCTCCTCCAATATTCTCATACATTAGTGGAAACTCATAAAAAGTATTCTCCCGGGTTTTGATATAGTGAGCATAATTTAAATAATTGTAAGCATGTTCATAATACCCTCTATACTGAGTTGCAGAGGTATTTAAAACTGAAAAAACTGGTATCATGCTATATATAGTGACATTGGTACGTGGCATTAATCGACTTTTCGAAATGATGCTTCCATTTCGCTTGAGAACTGCAGTTCGAAACTCAAATTTTTTAAATTGCTGAAAGGGAAGAAACTCGTGGTATTTAGTAAGATATTGTTCAACGGATGGTAATTTGACGACTTCAAACTTGTTTGAGATTTCTATTTGATCACCAGGTTTGATTTCAATTTCCTTAAACCATTTATAGTAATCTGTCTGATTAGACAAACTTATGACATATTTTCCAGACTTTGTTATGACCTTAATTTCATCAAACAAAGTTATATTTTGACCGTCGTGATTTATTATATATCCGAATGTTTCATCATTACTATTTAATCTTAATTGTATGCCATCATGATAGTTAAGAAGTAGTGACTGTTGAGTTTCGTAATTACTTTTGAAAATAATGATTGCAGTTGCTTGGGAAGAATCTACATGAGGCCAATAGTAAGAAGACAACATTATTTGATATTGATTTTTGGGTTTTATTTTGTTTGGAAAAACAATGGTAATTGGCTTATAGTTTTTACATGAGATTCGAATTGTTTTTGTATTAAGAGGTATAGAGTAGTTGTTTATTGTTTCCTCTGGGTCCGGAATTAGTACACTTGAGGAAGTAGTCATGAAAAAACTGTTTTTGAATGCACAACTATCTACACAGGGGTATTCTCCGTCATCTAGAGTGAAAACTATTTCCCCGTTTGAAGTGATAGTATTTTTTTTAATATTCTCATATGCTACACTGACTTTAATAGGGCCAAAATTACTAATAATTTTTAAATTCGCACAAGAATCGTTTTCAGATTTGTAATCTGAATTCAGGCTGTGAATTTCAGCATCATGATAAATATAGGTGTTCTTTGTTTGTGAAAACATATTCAAACTGACCATTAAGAACCCAAAAATCAAAAATATCTTACTATATTTCATATAACTCCCAATATCTGCTCAATACCAACTCACGACTCACACTGAAGACTTATGACTCACTACTTTCTCCATCAGTGCTTATCTGCTAAATCTGTGCAGATCCGCGTTCTATTAAGCGTCCTTTTTCTCAATCCTCTAAATCTTCGCCTTAATATCCGTAGCGGTATCCAAATGAAATTGCCAATCTGCCTGCTTTTTTGCCTGATTCTATGTTTGCTTCTTTCAATTTATCATACCTGTCGTAATAGCCGGAGTTGATGATATAAGCAAAATCGAGATCGAACCCGTTTCTTTTAGCTTTACCCCAGATCCATTGGTTCCGTAAGGAAATACTAAAGCCGGTAAATATTTTATCAATTTCCGGATCTTTTCCGTCTTCTTCTTTAAGTGTTATTCCATTAACACCCCAATTTAAACCAATTGAGGGCCTCCAGCATTTTTGAGTATCGAAGGCGTATTGTCTGACACCCAGATGGAATCCACCAAAACCCAAACCTAGTTGTACAGCCTGTTTCTCGCTAAAATTGTAATCCGCATTCAGGCCCAAAGAACCATATTCGATTCCTAAGCCTGCACCGAACGACCCTTGACGGGGATATTCATCTGATTTTGTATAGAAAGTATCAATTTCATCCATGTTAAAAACATAGACTGAATCTTCTTCCGTCTGGATTTTTATACTTTCTCCGGGTGAAATTTCGACAAATTTTCCCTTGATTTGTTTGCCGTTCTTTAACTGTACGACATCATACTGTTTCATGGACCATAAATTGGAACATAAAACAAAAACAAGTGCGAATATTACTAAAAAGTATTTCATTATAACCTCCTATTCTGATCAGAGTACATGTAATTAAAATCTGGTATTTGGCATAAATAGTCAAGAGATAAAATAAGGTGCAAAAAAAGAAAGGTGCAATTGCTTGCACCTTTTATTACTGCTACATGTTACGCGTCACTTGTCACTTGTCACGCAACACTCGTCACTAGTTACTTTAGCATTAAGATCTTCTTCGTCTCGGTGTATTTCCCGGCCTTCATTTTGTAGAAGTAAACACCACCACTACAGTTTTTGTTGGCAGAATCTTTGCCATTCCAGGTTATATTGTATTTGCCTGGTTGTTTAGTTTCATTCAGGAGAGAGGTAACTTTCTGGCCTTTGATATTGAAGATCTCAATATTAACATTAGCTTGTTCTGCCAGGTCATATGCAATGCTTGTTGAGGGATTGAAAGGATTGGGGTATGCTGATTTCAACTTGGTAACCAATGGAATACCAGGTGTTTCAGGGTTTTGGCCATTACCTGTTTTGATAGGGATAGGGCCATAATAATTAACAGCTCCCATTAATTCAACGGATTGCAGCCAGTAGTAATATTGAGTACTAAGCTCTGTTTCAGCATCTGTGTAACTATAATTGTAAGTACTGGAGATATTATGGGCTTCAATTATTCCGACAGTTACATTAACTGAGGCAGATATTTCGTTTTCAGTTGCACGGTATAAATGATATCCCAACATATTGGATTCAGATTGGGTAGTCCAACTGATCTTAACATCATTTTCTACATCACAGATAGCTGTGAAAGCAGAAAGTTCGACAGGCAGAGTGTCATCACCATAAGCATATTCATAAGCACCCATGTCAATAGTTCCGCTTGTAGCATTTGTTTTGTTCAACTTTCTGGCTGATCCGCGTAAGTCTGTTGTGTCGAAACTGTAAGCATTATCACCAGCATCAGCACAGGGAGATGTGCCTAAAATCAAATAGGGATCCAATACATTACCTGAGAATTGAGGATTTGCTCCCTCCGGTAAATCATTAGCACTATCGAGGATAATATATCCATCAAGACTTTGATAACAGGAATTGCGGGAAATTGTGATATTTGAACCCATATTGGTGTATTCACCTGTATTTCCGGAAATAATGGAATTGTATATATTAAGATCACCACCGCACCAAATTCCGCCTACACCACTGTCAGTGAGCCTTCCGGCATTACCGGCAATAGTTGTGTTAATCATTGTTAAATTACCATTGGAGAGAATTGCACCAATACCGCCGATTCCGGTGTTAATTCCTAATTCATTGTTATTACAGATCAGGCAGTTAACAAGAGTCAGAGTGCCATAATTATCAATGCCGGCGACTCTGTCATTGCTGTCTTCACCGTTTTTGATGATTATTTTTTCCAGTCTTGATGTAGGAGTACTTACGCCATCAACCCCGTTAGCAAGAACCATAGTCACATTATTCCCATTCAGGATAATCCCGCCATCAGGGCCAATCAGAGTAAGATCCTTGTTTAAAACAACAGGAGAAGTAAGTGTTATTTGATTAGTCCCCATTGCAGTAGTATTGAAGTTAATCATATCACCGTCAACAGCATCCAGAATGCATTGTTTAAGAGACCCTGCACCTGTTTCATTGGCTGTGGTGACTGTGAATACTGTCGATTGCTCACCTCCGGCAAAGTCAGAAAAACTACTCAATCCGGAAACAGTGAATTTTCCCCAGACCCCGTCGGTTTGTCTGCTGTCAATAGTAGCACCGAGTGCCAGAACATTTTGCCAGGCGGCACTGGAATCATGTCTTTTCAATACGACAAAGTTGTTCCACTGTGTTTGTGTAAGACTAAGGGAAGAAAAATCTATAACAATAGTATATAATCCTGGAGAAGGATTGGTAGAAAGAACATTGAAGTATAAGTTTCTGATTCCGCGAACATTGGGCAGGGCAGAGAAATTTGATTCAGGAATAGCTGTATTTTTGCTAATGGTCAATGATGTTCCAGTCGAACCATTGGGGAAAGTAATATCTATACCCTGAGCAGGGAAGTTGGCGGAAATTGTGTTTGTGGTATTACTGATAACACCTGCATTGTTAGTACTCAAAAAAGTACTGCCATTTAGAGGGTCTGTTGTAAGATAAGCTGTATTAGTTCCTGATCCGTTAAAAGCATAGATGTTATAGTAGTACGTAGTTCCCAGAGTGGCAGAATTATCACTGACAGTTGTTTCTGTACCGACTGAAATAATTTGGTCAGAACCTTGAGCACCAGTGGAATATGCAATACCATTTGTGGGAACAAAGGTGGGAAAGGAACTGGTATTTCGGACAACCAGATAATTAGTTGCTGATGCTGAAGCTGTGAAATTGAGGATAATATTATTATTCTCACCAGTTTTAGTTGTGGAGAAAACCAGGTCTGTCGGCTGTGCAGCCGGAGACATAGCCGGGAAAACAAACCAGGCCAGATAAGGATACCCGTTGTTATTGGAGTCTATCTTCCAAATAGGAGTTGTAAAATCCCATCCGATATAAGTAGCCTGTTGTTTCATTTCGGCTGTAGTTTTGCCAAAGCTGTCTGCACTTCCCGCGGAGGTTGTTCTGCCGGAAGTTTCTTTGTCCCAGTAGCATCTCGTTACAGTGCCTTCATTATAACCGCAAAATGCCCCTGTGTTAGTTGCTACGGCTGTAACCAAACCCGTCGAATAGCAGTTAATTAAGGAACCTGAAGATTGGTGAAAACCGATAAATCCACCGGCATAGTTATTATATGTGCCTGTGATCAGGGTGACATTTCCCGTGGAATAGCAATCCTGAACAATACTTGAACTTGAACCTCCAGAACCTAAAAGTCCGCCAAGCCCGTTATTTCCAAGAATTGAGGCATTAGAAAAACACTTTGTTATTGTGCAGGTTGAGTAGTAGTTGCCTGCAAGTCCCCCTACATTGCCGGCAGTACCGTAAAGGCTTCCGGTTGTAGAACAGTTATCAACTGTTGTGCCTGCATAAAGTTCGCCTGCTAAACCTCCAACATAGGTATAACCGGTTATATTAACATTATTTACTTTGAGATTCTGAATATGAGCATAATAGGTTTTGCCGAATAATCCCATCCAACTTTGAGAAGGATTATTTATATACAAACCCGAAATAGTTTTATTGTTCCCATCAAAATAGCTGCAAAACTCTTTGTTGTATCTTCCAATTGGTAACCAACCCGTTCCTGTATTATAGGGTGCTACATTCAAATCAAGATCATTCATTAATTTAAAATATAAATTGTAATAAGTCCACTGAGGACTGGTACTGAGATCCGTTGCCAATTGTGCCAGGTCTGCAACAGTTAAAATCTGGTAGGGATCGGCATAACTCCCGGAACCGGACCAAGCTTGTAAACTAAATGTAACCAGCATAATGATCACTATAAGAAAATAATTCTTTTTCATTTTTCCTCCTAATAATTTATCTTAATAACCTTATACGCAACCGTTATGCCATTGGAAATAGTTAAAAAACTCAGCAGGTAACATGTTGTATAATAATGAATTAGAGCATTTGATAGGTATGGAGGTAATGTATTCAAAATAAGTGAATAGTCAAAATGACTATTCAGGATGAATGGCCTTAAATAAAGTTATTGACCAATAGCAAAGTTTTAGGATGTTGTTTTAGTGTATGATTAAGCTCTGAGTCAAGGTTCTGCATTTACAGCAAATCTAATACAATGAATTTGGATGACTTAATTATACTCATTAGTTTGGGAGGACTAAATGGTACGTAGAATTTTATTAATTCTACTCGGTTTGGCTGGCATATCTTGTATGGCCTATGGAGTAGAAGTGCAGACTGATGCCAGTCTGACAGATGTCGTAAACGTTTTGAAGTATTATCGTGCAATCCATGTGATGGCAATGTTGTTAGTAGGTTTTGGTTTTTTAATGGTATTTGTGAAGAAGTATGGTAAAACTGCATTAACTGCAACTTTTTTAATGGTTAGTATTGCAATTCCTCTTTATTTCTTGAAAGAATATTATGGAATAATGACCAATTCAACCTGTAGAGTTGAAAGTTTAATACTTGCTGAGTTTGCAGCGGCCAGTTTGCTTATTTGTGCCGGAGCTGTTTTGGGCAGGATTAAGCTTTATCAGTATTTGATTTTAGGAATTATCTTTGTCCCCTGTTATGCTATTAATGAATGGATCCTCTTAGGAGGAGGATTTGGACTTATAGAGAAATGTACTGTAGCAGACACAGGCGGATCACTCGTGATTCATGCATTTGGAGCTTTGTTTGGTTTAGGTGCGATCTTTTCTTTAACCAGAGGCAAGGAATTTGAAACTCCGATTGAGGCTGATTCAACCAGTGACAGATTTTCTTTACTAGGCAGTATGGTATTATGGGTATTTTGGCCCAGTTTTTGTTCGGCATTAGTTACTCCGGCAGAAGTACCGACCACGATCATCAATGTGATTCTGGCTCTGTGTGGCTCGACTTTGATCACCTATTTTGCTTCATTGCTTATTAGAAAGAAAGTATCCCCTGTGGATATTGCCAATGCATCTCTTGCCGGTGGTGTAGCTATCGGTTCGACCTGTAATCTGACGACTCCCGGCACTGCCTTTGTGATTGGTTTGTTGGCAGGTGCGATTTCTACATTTGGTTTTGCTTTTATTCAGGCAAGATTACAGGCTGTTATCAAGAAAGTTGATACCTGTGGTGTTCTATATCTGCATGGCTTTCCCGGGTTGTTGGGCGGTCTGGCTGCCTTGTTTGTCGTAAGCGGGATTAATTCTGCCAGTCAGTTGAAAGGTATTGGCATCACTATCATCTTTGCTTTAGTAGCAGGTTTATGCACCGGCAGGATCATCTCTTTAACCGGAACCAAAAAAGCTGTCTATGAAGACGAAGACGAGATGGAATAGTTATTAGTTGTTAGTTGTTAGTGAAGGGCGATCGAGAGGTCGCCTTTTTTCTGATTTTACCAATATAACATCAAAAAACCTAATTCACTATTTCATAAAATTTTAAGCTTTTTCATCTTTCATCCATAGCACAATTCGATTTGATGAACACCAAGGGAGGAGAGGGTAATGAGTTAGCCATGAGTGTACAGTCATGAGTCTTGAGTAGGGTGAAAACCTATTACCTGTCTACTGGCAACCTAATACTTGCCTGCGGGTTTCAACAATTCTGTCACATCTCTTGCACTCACAATTTTGAAAACACCATTCTTCTTGACAGCTATTCGTATTTTTAAATAAATATAAACAGCATCCTTAGGGAGGGTTTATAAATGAAATTGAAACCTGTCAAAGATTACAAATTGCCGGTTTATCCGAGAGAGAATGACTTTCAACCTGAAACACCTAAAACGATGCCATTTATTTCCAAAAAAGCCTTGATCATGGCTATTACAGCGTTAACGATGAATCTGAATATGAAGGCTGATAATAGAGTTGATACAAAACAAACAACTCTTCTAGCTGAAGTAGGTAACAAAACCAAAACATCAAAAAAAATACTGAAAAAAATCTATGAATGTGCTCCTGTATTTGAGCATGGTGATGGAAGAGGTTATGTGGGATGTGAAGTTATTGTGCAACCTGTTTTTATTTCCGAGGATGATGCTCACAAAATCATTTCAGAAATGTTGGCAAAATGGGGTATTGTTTTTGATGAGAAAAACAAGTCCATTGATAATTTATATATTAAAAAATATTTTCAGAAAGTGTCAAGAGATGACATTACAGATTCTGTAACTGTTTTAGAAGAAACTCTTCAAAAAAGCATACCATTAGTTGTTGATTTATTCTCTACTAATCTGAATTTGGGACTTATATATGTCTCAAAAGACGATTACTACAAATATGGTATTGGTAGAAAGTTTCCTTATAATAGTGACTGCTTAGTTAAAGATACAGCACAAAGAATCGTTTCTCAAGTTAGTAAAGAAAATAAATTTTATTGTGCTGTTATTTATGATCCTGTAGGTTATATGGACATCATTAAAAATGATAAAGAGATTATAGATTTATTAAATGAAATAGAAACTTTGAGAAAAACTAATAGTGCGTATTATGATTCACTTAGAGGACCTTTGCAAGACTTTAATAAAAAATATGTCTCAATGAAAAATGATAAAAAGCTAACCGAGGAGAAAAAGGAGGAATTTAAGAAAGAATATAAATTACTTATGGGAGATTATGGGGCAAGAAATAAGAAATTAAGGGAGTTAGAAGAACTTGAAAAAACAATGTTAATCGAAAAAGCAAAACAATTATCATTATCAAATCTTCAAGCTCAGGTAAATGACTTCATTACCTGGTTAAAGGAAAAGAAAATAATTGAAGAGGTAAAGAAGTAGAATGCCGGTGAATATTTCGATGAGAGTTTTACGACTATTTATGCTTTTGGTATTGATTATGGTTATTATAACCGGATGTAAAAAAGAGAAATCTCACAGAATTACCCAAACAAAAGCAGTAACTGTTGCCAATAAACAGTATAAATGTGCACCAGTCTTCAAGCATGATGCAATTAGAGAGATGGATGAAAAGGTTGCGTTATCCCCCTTCTTTCTATCTGAGGAAGTTGCACGAAAAATAATAGCGGATTCTCTTGCAAAATATGGTATAACATTTGATGAAGTGAATAAAACATTTCCTGGTTTGAATGTGGACAAGATAGAAATTAGCAAAAAAAACACTTTTATAGAAAGTACTGTTATTCAGAAAAAACCCTTTGAAATTGATTTATATTCAAGTAAAAGGGAATTGGGAATTATTTATGCTTCGAGAAAGGACTTTAATTCTTTACGAATCGTTGGTAAGGAATTCACAGATATTCCTATTGAAGAAAATGCCAGAACAACAGCGGAAAGATTAGTATCTTTGTTAAACAATTATGGTAAGTTTAATTGTGGAATATTCTATGATCCTTCGGGGAGATTAAATGTTCAGGAATATGAGAAAGGTCTGAATTCTAATGCTAATTATCGCAAACAGTTTCTTATAACAACTCAAGTAAATGAAATTAAAAATCAATTAAACCAACAACTCAATGAATCGAGGGAAGAACTTAATAGAATTGAAACAAAATCACCTATGAATTCTAAAGTTGCTAAACTTAAGAATTCCATAACAAAATTGGAAGCACGTATAGAAGATATTGATACCCATGCAGAGCCAGAAGCATTTTCTACGTTAATGAAAGTGGTTGGAGAGGTTAACAGGAAAAATGCAATTAAATTTGAAAAAAAAGCAAAGGAAGATTTAGCTGCACAAATAAACGATTATGTAAATTGGATGAAGAAGAATGGTAAAATATGAAGATTAGACCTCTAAAAAAGTATTCACAGCCTTTATACCCTAAAGACACAGATTTTACAGAGAATTTGAAATCTTATCCTATACTATCCAAAAAAGCAATTATCGTAGCAATCACAACAATGCTATTTGGGTGCAAAAGTGTTGAGAGAGATAGGCCGGCAACAGATAAAGTAGAGCATATCATTTATGAGAAACGAAATCCGGAAGTCTCACAGGAATCTTTGGGGCAAGTGTGTGCACCCTTATTTGAGCATGGAGAAGGGCGAGGGGCAACGGGTTGTGTGGTTACAGCATCACCTGTTTTTGTTTCTGAAGAAGATGCTCAGAATATCATAATAGAAACATTTAAGAAATACGGAATAGAATTTGATCAAAAAAATAGAAAAGAAAAAGGTCTAAATGCAGAAGTGATTGATGACTACCCTGATCTCAATACAACTGCTGAAAGAGCATTTCCAGAAATGAAACCAATCATAATAGATCTCTTTTCAACAAAAAACAAACTAGGAATAATTTTTGTTTCCAGGGAGGATTTAGATTACTTCAAGAAAGTTAGAAAAAATATTATTATCCGCTCTTCATCAGAATCTTTTGATACTAAAGGGATGGCTGAATCAATAATTTCAAGTATTTATTATAAAGGCAAAAACACTTATGGAGTTTTTTATGACCCACTGGAATCAGATGATCTTGATGAATCTTATGAAAATAAAGGTAGCAATTTTGCATATTCTCTGTTCGAAGAATTGATATACACCGGAAGCGATTATTCAAATATGATTGATAGCGAGATTAATGAGAAAACTAAGCAAGTAAATGTATTAAGGAAAAGCGGAAATGAAGCTGAAAAAATGAAAGAACTTAAAGAAGAAATTCGAATTTTATTAGATAAGCAAACTGATTATTACAAGTTCAGAGAGTATGTTTGGAAAAAAGATAGTATTCTTGATGATTCACTTTCAGAAAAATACGATTCTGAAATACGTGCTAGGAGCTACAAACTAATCCAGGCTCAGGTTAATGATTTCATTACCTGGTTAAAGGAAAAGAAAATAATTGAGAAGTAGTCAGTAGTCAGTAGTCAGGGGGCAGAAGGAGAAAAAATAGAATGCATTATACATTACATTTAACGACAAGCTGCAACATGAATTGCAGTTATTGTTATTCCAGACCGGAAAAGACGACAGATATGAGTGAAGAAATATTGCTGCAGACGATCCGGTATGCGGTAAAAGAATCCAGACATAATTGCGGGATAATCTTTTTTGGGGGAGAACCTCTGCTGAAAAAAGATTTGATAGCTCGTGCTCTGGAGGAATGTGAGAAGCAGCATAAAGAGAATCAGTTTATTTATCATACCAAGCTTGTAACAAATGGAATTTTACTGGATGAAGAATATATTAAGTGGGCAACCGATCTGCGTTTGGCCATAGCCCTGAGTTTCGACGGGATAAAAGAGGCACATGACAGACAGCGGAGAACTGTCTCAGATGATGCAACCTTTGATAAGGTTGATTCCATTGCTTCTGTCTTGTTGAAATACCAGCCTTATACCAGCGTATTGATGACTGTCACACCTGAGACAGTTCAGTATTATCATGAATCGGTTGAGTATTTGATTGGAAAGGGGTTTAGGTATATCATAGTGTCTTTGAATTATGCCGGGAATTGGACTGATGCGAAATTGTCTATCCTGAGCAAAGAGTATAAAAAACTGGCAAAATTGTATGAGAAATTATCTGTGGCAGGTAAAAAGTTTTATTTCAGTCCTTTTGAAGTAAAGTTGGCAACTCACATCAAGGGTGATAAAGTATTGTGTGTTAAATGTGCTCTGGCACAAAAGCAGATCTCGGTTGCACCAGATGGGACTTTATATCCTTGCGTACAGTTTGTCGGAGATGGGGAGAATGGCTTGGATTATGCCATTGGGAATGTATATCAGGGTATTGATGAGAGCAAAAGAATGCATTTATATAACGAGTCAATGGGTTTAAATTCTGAATGTGCAGAATGTGCATTAAAAGAAAGATGTAACAATAACTGCAGTTGTCTGAATCGCCAGATCACAGGTTCGATCACTGGAATATCTCCTCTCTTATGTGAGACTGAGAGATTGATTATTCCCATAGTTGATAAGCTGGGTGCCAAACTCTATAAGAACAGAGTGGAAGCTTTTTTGCAGAAGCACTACAATCCTGCTTATCCTTATTTATCTTATATGGAAGAGGCAAGCTGTCTGGTTTAGTGAAGAGTTAAAAGTGAGGGAGAGTGGCGCTTAATAGAACGCGGATGACGCTGATCAGGCGGATGGTCACAGATGGGAGAAAGTCTTGAGTCCATAGTCATGAGTCATGAGTTAGGGGAAGGATTAAAAAGAGGATTGAGTACAGAGGATTAAGGGGCGCTTAATAGAACGCAGATGACGCTGATTAGGCGGATGGTCACAGATGGGAGAAAGTCTTGAGTCCATAGTCATGAGTCATGAGTTGGGTGAAGGATTAAAAAGAGGATTGAGTTCAGAGGATTAAGGATTAAGGGGCGTTTAAGGTAGATGTGTCAGGTAAAACTATCAAAAACTGAGTCCATTATTTTAGGACTGGACAATGCATATCTTGACAATTCAGAGAACCTGATAATTTAGATTGCCTTTAAGGAGAGAAAAATGAGTGATAAATTGATCAAACAATTAATTGATTTCATGGCGAAGGAAACGGAAGTTGAGACTTTTGACCAGTTATTGGAAAAAGCAAGAAAGAATTTAAAAATAAAAGATAAACCTGAAATCGCAGAGCAAAAGATACGTGCTTATTTGGTTTTTCAGGATTATGCATCTGTTTACGAAAACCAGGTGATCTATCGAAAAAAGGTTTGTGAAAAGATAAAGTTTCGCGTAGTGCTGACAAAGACTGAATGGGAAGAAAAAAAGCTGATCATGGGTCACAGATTTTTATTACACTCTTCTCCGGATAAACTCCTCAAGAATTATAAGATTCTTGATTCAGAGCAAAAGCAAATTCCCGTAAAAAAGTATAGTACAGGCGGTGAAGACCTTGGTTTGTATTTTTCCCTGGTTAATATCCCGATAATTATTAACAATTGCGAAATGAAAGTTAATAAGGTACTCATTGATTATCTGGATCTCAGTGATTGGATGCAAAAGAATGATTATCAAAAAGATGATTTTATTATTGTGACTATTCTGGATTATGACAACGCTGTTTATTCAATTGAAAAGGAATCCCGAAAAGAATATCTGAAGAATTCCTTTATCATCCGTGATTTAGATACCAGATTCCTGAACTCTCTATACCAAATTGTAAATAACACCAAAGAATTGAAAACTACCCAGGCAATAGTCCTGGAAGCTTATTGGCTATCTCAGGTGCATCTGTCTGACACAACTTTAGACTCTTTGGGCGGGTTGATCACCACATATGATAAAGTGGAATTGAAGCAAATCAGTGAGTTTTCGACAATTCAATCCAAAGATAACTCCCGTATAAAGCAAATCTATGATGACCTGAAAGAAGAAAAGGAGTTGCCAATTCAAGGAAAAGCGAAGGATTTGGAAGGAATCTTTAATGAACTTGGTAGCAGTTATACTGAGAGTACAGTTTATGGTATGCTTCTTTATGATTTTTACAAGTATAAAGAGTTTAATGCCAACAGATTATTAGACCATCTTTTCAGCCACAATGCAAGTCCTTTTTTTAATGATAAACAAATGACTAATTTTGGTAAAGCATTAGACAAAATGATCAGTCAGGTATTGAAAGATATGGGCAAAAAGAAATTCGGCAAAACTGAATATGAGATGCTGGGAGATTATCTCAATTTAAGAATATTGGTAATCAATTTCCTTAGAGAGATTGATTCCAGCGGATGTTCACAAAAGAAAGGTTTTGATATAACGATCTTAACCCGCCTCAATGAACTGGATTTCGGTTTGGATCAGATGATCTTCTTTTTCAAGGCTAAGGAAATAAAATTAAGCGATTTGGCTATGATGAAAAGTACTTATGATCTGCTTAATCAAGCAATTCTGGAAGAAATATCTATGCTGAGAGGAGAGCTGAAACTGTAGTTCTTAGTCGTCAGTCGCCAGTCGTCAGGTGCCAGGGGGAAATAGAATTTAGAAGGGAGACATCTTTAGCCACACAAAGCACAAAAGTCACAAAAAGAGAAATAGTTTTGGAGAATTAACCAGTGTCTTATCATGCTCGTTCCAATACTATATGCTGGAAGAACGTCTCCTTATGTAAAGTTATTATCATTTGACTATGGGTGTACTGATAGTACCAATATCAAAAATATGATATCTGAATAATATGCTGGACGCTGGTCCTCATTTTATTTTAACAAGCTTTGTAGCTGTTTGGTGATTACCATTAGTGACAATCATAAAGTAAATGCCATTGGAAATAGGTTTTCCTTTTTCATTAGTCCCATTCCAAATAACTGTGTTTTTGCCTTGCACGAGTTTATCAGTTATTGTTTTGACTAACTCACCCTTGATATTGTAAATTTTTACAGTTGGATTCTTGATGTCGTTCAAATCGAATTTCAAAGTAGTGGAAGCAGAAAAAGGATTAGGATAAGAAGAACTTTTTAGTAAAGGTTTTAGTTGATGTTCATCCTGGGTTCCATTCAGAGTTATATATTCAATCACTGAAGTAAGAATGGTATTTGACTGTTCTTGAGAAGGTTGATAAATTACAGAGCCTTTATACAAACCATCAGGATAATAGTTAAAAAATATTTCTGAATTCAGGCTCCAGGTATTATCGTAAAAGGATGAATTTGTCTGACTGATAAGACTGTCTGCCTCATCATAGAGAAATTCTGTTTTGGAAGATATGTTCCAGCCATTATAGTAATGATATCTCTTAATCTCGTTAAATTTAATTGGAAATATAGGTTCATATATAGAATACTCTACCACGCCCTTAAAGTCACCCTGATTCTGCAGATTTTGAAATGATTCATAATTGGAATTATCGCTTTCGTTGTAGGAGAAGGTGATTTTCTGTTCTGTATCCCAACTCAAAGAATCGCCTGAAGTCCGACTGATTAAAGAGTCAAGCCTGCCTGCTTCTGAAAAAGAGTAATCAGTTAGTTCATGTATGTAAGGGAGCATTTGTTGATTTGTGTACTCATATTCATAAGACAGGATGTTTGCCGTATTATAGAAATAAGAATTATTATATGCTTCATTGTAAACTAAAGCATTAAAATCCAAATAAGAGATGTTCCCGGCTTCATTATAACTGAAGCTGAATATATAATATGTATTGTATTCTTCGCTGTTCTGATCATATTGGGCATAGCCAATCTGCACGAGTTGCCCTAAATCATTATAGACATAATTGTATCTTCCAATATGGACATTATTATAGTAGCGGATAATTGTTTGTACTTTACCAACAGAATTATAGAATAAAGAATCAATCACGGAAACACTCCAGCCGGTTGAAGGTTCTTCTTCGGTTGTGAGAATTCTGTGGGGGACTGTAATTTCAGTTCTATTTATGGAGTTTATCCGTAGTGGTAAAAGAGGATCAAATTGTAATATATTTAAATTATCGGCAAAAACAGTGCTAATTCCTACTATTAAAATTATGCTGGCAATGTGAAATATGACATTTTTCATTTAAACTCCCTGATAATTATTTTTGGGTACATTTAATTAATTCATCAAAGATAAATTTAAAACATCATTACTATATCGTCAATGTTTTTTTAAAAGTATTTGCCTCATTAAAAAAGAAATCTGGACTCATCGATGTTAGGTTTGGAAAATAGTTATGGGAAAATACTTTCTACTTGACAGATCACTTTGCAATGCAAACATAGTAACGTGTTTTAAGAAAGTAAGTTCTGAGTAGAGAAAAAGTATAGGAGGGATGGAATGAAGACAAGAGAAGAGATATGCCAAGAGATGAAAGAGTTGTTTTTTGAGCATGAGGACATTATAGCGGTTTGGGAAGGTGGATCTGCTGCGACAGGATATTTGGACCAATATTCGGATTTGGATTTGGGAATCGTAGTGGATGATGATAAGATAGAAGAGATGTTTGCTTATCTGGATGCATATTTAGAAAGGACCTTCGGGATCATCAGGAAGTTCAGAGTTCCGGAACCAACCTGGCATGGCATGTCGCAAACCTATTATCAGGTGGATCAGGTACCTGAGTTATTTTATATAGATATCGCGTTAATAAAGAGAACTTTAACAGCCAAATTTACTGAGAGTGACAGGCATGGAAATTCAGTTATCTGGTTTGAGAAAGAAAAGATGGTAGATCCTACACCAACGCCTGCAGAAGAAGTTTTAGCGAAGGGAAAGAAGTTTTATAAAATGGTGACAGTTTCAGATTTTATTGCTATCTTGGAAGTCAAAAAAGCCATTGCCAGAAATCTATATACAGAGGCATTTCCAGCGTATTATCAGTTTATTGCCAGGAATTTGGGAATCATGTTCAACCTGAAGCACAGACCCTGCAAAGTGGATTTCGGGACAAGGTATGCTTACAGAGATTATTCACCCGAAGATTATGCATATTTGACTGACTGTATGAAAGTTGGTTCAATAGATGAAATGAGTGTTAAATTTCAGACAGCAGAGAAAGTGTATTTAAAGATAAAAGAAGAATTAGGTAAGGAGTGGGGAGAATGATGCGATATTTAGAGTTTGATAAAAAAACAGCTTTGGTTACGGGTGGTAATTCCGGAATAGGTAAAGCTACAGCACTTGCATTTGCACAAAACGGGGCAAATGTTGCTATCACTGGCAGAGATGAAGTAAGAGGTTTGGAAACAAAGAAAGAACTGGAAGCGTTGGGAGTTCGATGTGAGTTTTATTTATGTGATGTCAAGGATGCTGCAGCAGTTAAAAAGACCATAGAGCAGGTGGTAACAGATTTTGGTTCACTGGATTATTGTTTTAACAATGCCGGGGTAGCAGGAGAGCGTGGGTATGTGCATCAATGCAGTCTGGAGAATTGGCATGAAGTACTGGACACTTGTTTGAACGGTGTTTTTTATTGTTTGAAGTATGAGATAGAGGTTATGTTGAAACAAGGTAAGGGAGCAATAGTGAATAATTCTTCTGTTTCCGGGTTGAAGAGTTATCCTGGTTTGCCGGCGTATATTACTGCCAAGCATGGGGTAATTGCGATAACCAAGGCTTCAGCATCTGAAACAGCACCATATGGAATTCGGATTAACGGAGTATGCCCGGGATTGATTTATGCCGGAGAAATTAAGAAAAGTGTGGATCAGAATGATCCCAAGTATATGGAATGGGCGAAGAATGTTCAACCGATCGGCAGAATAGGAGATCCTTCGGAAGTAGCTGCAACGGTATTGTGGTTATGTTCCGAGCAGGCCTCATTGATAACAGGTCAGAGTGTGGCAGTTGACGGAGGGTTGACGGTAAGGTAGAGAATAGTTGTTAGTTGTTAGTTGTTAATGGATGAAAGGAAGAGACGCTTAAAAGAACGCAGATGACGCGGATCTATCTGATAGGCTCAGATCAGGAAAAGTATCAAGGAATTGAAATTTAACCCGAACTGTGCAGTAGAATCTTTACAATCTGGCTGAAGCTAGTGAATTTGAA
>CAYQPF010000082.1:0-22342 GCA_964419225.1 uncultured Candidatus Cloacimonadota bacterium
CTTGCTTGTACCATAAAAATCATATATTTTTTAACTTTTTTTAAGAAAATAGACTTGGAAAACCCAAAAACTTTTAATGAGAAAATAAACTGGCTACATTTATATTGGTTTGATCCTATAGCAATAAAATGTGCTGATAAATTCTTAGTACGTGAGTTTGTAAAAGAAAGAGTGGGTGAGCACATTTTAACCGAACTTCTTGGAGTTTATGATACTGTGGATGAATTAAATATCAGTGAATTGCCTGATAAATTCGTATTGAAAGCAACACATGGTTCACAATATAACATTATTTGCAAAAACAAAAAAGACGTTTTATGGGAAAAAGAATTAAAGAACATGAGAAAATGGCTCAAGGTGGATTATTTTTTAGCAGGCAGAGAGTGGGTTTATCAAGGCATAAAACCAAGAATTGTTTGCGAAAAATATCTTGAATCAGGTGATGATAAACCTCTTAAAGACTACAAATTTTTCTGTTTCAACGGTGAACCTAAATTTTTGTTTATTGCTTCGGATAGAGGAATTGGGACGAAATTTGATTTTTTTGATTTAGCTTGGAATAGAATTCCTGTAAAACAGTATTATCCTAATAGTGCAAAAGAAATTTCTAAACCAGAAAATTGGGACACAATGCTTGATTATGCAAGAAAACTGTCAAAGGGATTTCCGCATGTTAGAGTTGATTTTTATTCTGCACAAGGAAAAGTATATTTTGGAGAACTAACATTTTTTCATTTTGGTGGTTTAAAGAAATTTGTTCCAAAGAAATTTGATTTAATTTTTGGTAATGATTTTCCTTTACCAAGCAAACAAAATGTCCAGAAGTAATGTAGTTTTTTGAGTGTTTAAGAATTTTTACAGATATTTGAAAATTGAGGATATGAATTAATGAAGAGTCACATTACTATTTTTATCACAAAAATTTGTGTGGTATTATTACTGTCATTTCTTTTTTCTTGTACAAAAGCTACAGAATCCACCCCAACTTGGATAATTTCTGGTACGGTAACACTTGTAAATGATACAGGGAATGCTAATAAAACCCCTCATAATAATGCTGGAATTACTGTTTGTGTTTATCAATTGGCAGAACTGGACAGTACTTTGGTCAGATTAAATCTACAAAACCCCTCAATTGGAACTGTAATAAATCAAAAAACAGAATTTGATCATAGACTTCAAGCTCCTGTTTCATATACGGTAACTGACTCTTCAGGACATTTCGAAATTGCCAATATCCCCAATGGAGAATATAATATTGTTATTTTCAAAGAAGGCTGGGGAATGAGATATATACTTAATCATCAAGCTTCTGAAAGTAGTCCATTAGAAGTAGAATTATTTCCTGAAACAACATTAAGTGGTGTTATAGATTCCAATGTTATATTAAAATCATTCCATAACTATATTGTCACTGAACATGTTACTTTATTAAACAATGCCAGTATAGTTTTTGAAGGTAATTCCTTATTACGGATCAATCCGGGGAAGAATATCGACGTTTATGGAGAAATAGCTTTTAATGGTTCTGCTGAAAGTCCTATTATCATAACTTCTAATGATAAATTAAATACGATCACAAAATATGAACCAGGTAATATTGCTTATTTTGGAAGAGTTAGAGTTTGTACTGAGGGAAATATTAACAATAACATTATTAGTAACATTATTTTATCTTTTTCACTAAATGGGATTTCTAATTATGTGAATGGAGTGTTATTTTCAAAAAATTTTTCAAAGCATTCTCAACATGCATATACTGCAGAAAGTGTTAACAACTCCTCAACAGAAAATTGTACTTTTAACAAAGTAGATAAACCTATTAGATACAATTTTGCACCTTCTAAGAACTCCTATATTCAAAAAAACAATATTATCAATTGTCAAACAGGCATTATACTTGAAAACCAAAGTAGTCCGCAAATAAGTAACAATTTCATACTCAATTCAGAAACAGGAATCTATTCCTATAACATTTGTGAATCAAAAATAAACAATAATCTGATTTCAAGTCTTACTATTGGAATAGCTGTTGTAGGACAATGTAATGAAAATATTGAATTTAATACTATTTATAGCGAAAAATGTATTGATATACCTGCCCATGGCTCTTTATTCGATTCAGTTGCCCAGATCACTAACAACAATTTGAAATGTTCTACTTTCTATATTTACCTGGGATTAAAAAATTCCTTAAATATTAACGCTACAAATAACTATTATTTTGATACCAATTTGCCTACAATACTGAATAGTATTTTCGATAGATCAGACATGGTTCCTTCTGATCCATATTATTATGAAACAGGCTTTGTAAATGTAGAACCGATCAAACAGGATTTTATTTCAACGGCTTTACCTATTAGATAAAGGTTTTTAATAATGAAGTAAATTGTATTATCTTCAAAATATAATGAACTTCGTAGAACGTTTATATCAATTAATGGAATTTTTTCCTACAAAAATGGAGATTAATATGAAGGACAATAGTATGAGATTATCAGGTTTTGGTGTTGATTTAGTTGCAGTTGATACTGACGACACTGAATTTATTTTATCATTGAGAGTTAATCCACTATTGAATCAGCACTTATCATATGTTGACAATAGTTTTGAAAAGCAATATCAATGGCTGGCTGAATATAAGAAAAAAGAACTGGCAGGATTAGAGTATTATTTCATCTACATGGAAGGAGATAACAAATGGGGGACAATTCGATTGTATTATATAGATAAAGAAAAATCTACATTCACTGCCGGTAGTTGGATTAAAGTACCAGGAGCTCCCAAAAATATTGCTAAAAAGGCTTATTATGTTATTCTTGATTATGCATTTCTTACTTTGGGACTTCAAGAACATCATTTTGACATCAGAAAAGGAAATCAAAGAGTAATTGAGTTTCATGAATATACAGGTGGTGTATTTGTAAGTGAAGGAGAACTGGATTATTTTTACATGATGGACAGAGATACATATTTGCAAAATAGATCCCGCCTTCTCAAAGATGTTGGGATTGAAGTTTAAACGAGTACTCGTTAATTGAGCAACGAATAAATTATTGTTAGAGGCAAAAATGAAAGGAATAATACTTGCAGGAGGAAGTGGTACAAGACTATTTCCCACAACCTGGATCATGAGTAAGCAACTGCTTCCGGTTTATGATAAACCAATGATTTTCTATCCCCTTTCGACATTAATGTTAGCAGGGATCAAAGATATCCTGATCATTTCTACACCGTGGGATCTGCCACATTACAAGAGTATTTTTCAAAATGGAAATGATTGGGGTTTAAATATTTCATATGCTGAACAGCCTAGTCCTGATGGATTAGCTCAGGCTTTCATTATAGGTGAAGAATTTATTGGTTCGGACAATGTTTGTTTAGTTTTGGGTGATAATATTTTTTATGGTGCAGGTCTAATGTCAACACTTGAAAATACTGTATCTTTTGTGAATGAGAACAAAAAAGCAGTAATATTTGGGTACTATGTTGAAGATCCTGAAAGATATGGAGTTGCAGAAATAGATAAGGATTATAATGTTTTAAGTCTGGAAGAAAAACCCTTAGAACCTAAGAGTAATTATGCTGTAGTTGGATTATATTTCTATCCTAATGAGGTTGTAGAGATTGCAAAATCTGTCAAGCCCTCTAAACGGGGAGAATTAGAGATAACTGCCGTGAATCAGGAATTTTTAGACAGAGATAAGCTGAAGATGGAAGTACTGGGTAGAGGTTATGCCTGGTTGGATACAGGAACTCATTCCAGTTTGTTAGAGGCATCTCATTTCATAGAAACTATTGAAAAACGACAAGGTTTAAAAATATCCTGTATAGAAGAAATAGCTCTTAGAAAAAAAATGATCAATATGGATCAATTTGTTAAGCTGATTGACAAATATGCCAAATCTTCCTATGCAGACTATTTAAGAAACATCCTCAAACACTGTGAATAACTTAAAACCATTTTTGATAAACCTTCCCAAAATCCTTGACAGAAGAGGAAATCTGTCTTTTCTTGAGGGATCAAATCATATCCCTTTCGAAATAAAACGTTTATATATGATTTATGATGTACCTGGTGGAGAGAAACGGGGCGGACATGCATATAAAGAGCTCAATGAGTTTATTATAGCACTTTCTGGAAGCTTTGATGTTGTTGTAGATGATGGACGGGAAAAGATCACATACTCTCTTAATAGATCATATTATGGGTTATTTGTACCTAAATTGATATGGAGAGAGTTAAATAATTTCTCTACTAACTCACTTTGTTTAATAGTATCCTCGGAATTTTATTCTGAAGAGGATTACATAAGAGACTATCAAACTTTTTTAGATAAGATAAATGAAAAATAGCACTGTATTTGATTGCACTTTAATCCATTTACCTAAACTTGAAAACCGTGCTGGTAATATCAGTCCGATTGAAAATTGGCGGGATGTTCCTTTTGCGATTAATAGGATATATTATCTTTATGACATACCTGGTGGAGAAAGCCGGGGAGGACATGCACATAAAGATTTGAAGCAAATCATGATTGCTGCCAGCGGGTCCTTTGATATAACTTTGGATGATGGCAAATCTAAAAGAACGTTTAATCTTAACCGTCCATATCTGGGATTATATATAGTACCAGGATTATGGAGAGATTTAAGCAATTTTTCATCAGGAGCTATTTGTTTGGTATTAGCATCAGAGACATATTCTGAAGCAGATTATTTTAGAAACTACGAGGATTATTTAGAATGGAAACTATCCCCTTTTTAGATATAAGAGAAACATATAAAGAACTTGAGATTGAAATTGATCAGACAGTAAAAAGAGTATTAGATAAAGGTTATTTTGTACTGGGAGACGAAGTATCTGCCTTTGAGAAAAATTTTTCACAATTCATAGGTACCTCAGATTGTGTTGCAGTTAGTAATGGTTTAGATGCAATTTTTTTAATTTTGAAAGCATGGGATATTGGTTCGGGGGATGAAGTAATAGTGCCATCTAACACATTTATTGCTACGTGGCTGGCTGTAAGTTATACCGGGGCAATTCCTGTACCTGTTGAACCTGATGTGAATACCTTCAATATTGATCCAAAAAAAATTGAAGAAAAAATTACGACTAGAACTAAAGCTATAATTCCTGTTCATCTTTATGGGTTTCCTGCAGATATGAAACCAATCATGGAGTTAGCAAACAAATATAATCTTAAAGTACTTGAGGATTCTGCTCAAGCTCACGGTTCATATTATAATGAGAGTAAATGTGGAAGCATAGGTCATGCTGCAGCTTTTAGTTTTTACCCAGGTAAGAATTTGGGAGCATTTGGTGATGGTGGATGCGTTACCACAAACAATTCTGAATTAGCAGAAAAAATCAGAACGCTTGCAAATTATGGTTCCAGGAAGAAGTACATAAATGATTATAAAGGGTATAATTGCAGATTAGATGAACTTCAGGCTGCAATATTAAATGTAAAATTGAAGTATTTAGACAATTGGAATAAGAGAAGGAATAATATTGCTCAAAAGTATATAGATAATTTTAAAGATTTTGAGCAATTGGTTTTACCTTATGCGAATTTGAAACGAAGTTTTGTAAAGGGGACACTTCTTTTTTGTGATAATCAACATTATACCACGTGTTGGCATTTGTTCGTTATCAGATTACAAAAAAGAGATGATTTAATGGAATATTTAACAAAAAATAAGATACATTCAATAATTCATTATCCCATTCCCCCACATAAACAAACGGCATATGAAGAATATCAAAATTATGTTTTACCTGTTTGTGAAGACATTGCTAAAACCTGTCTAAGTATTCCAATCGGTCCACATCTTAATGATAGTCAGGTGGATCATATTAGTGAAACAATAGCAAGATTTTTTTAAAGAGATAAATAAGATAAATTTGCTTTGTCAGTTTATTAGGAGATCAAATGAAACAATTAGTTCGTAAAGTCAAAATAATAGGTACAGGATCATATACCCCACTAAAGATTTATACTAATGATTATTTAGAAACGATATTACCTACAACATCTGCCTGGATATATGAGAATTTAGGAATCAGAGAACGCAGAATAGCTGATTCATGTGAGTTTACCAGCGATTTAGCATCTAAGGCTGGTCTAAGAGCTATTGAAAATGCAAATCTGACGGCAGACGACATTGATTTAATTATTGTTGCAACTGCCACACCAGACAGATTAGCTCCTTCAACTGCTGCTATTGTGCAGGACAAATTGCAGGCCTATAATGCTGCTGCTTTTGATATAGCAGCTGTTTGTAGTGGTTTTTTATTTGCTATGTCTGTAGCTACTCAATTTATCTCAAGTGGAGTTTATGATCATGTATTGGTAATTGGTGCTGACACTTTTTCAAAAATAACAGACTGGACAAGAAGAGATGCAGTGTTTTTTGGAGACGGAGCCGGAGCCGCTGTAGTTTCCCATTGTAATGAAGATGAGGGATTTTTAGCATACAGACTTTACACAGATAGTCGTGGAAAATATCATTTCACTATTCCTGCAGGTGGTTCAGAGATCCCTGCTTCACAAAGTAGTATAGATCAAAAATTGCACTATTTCCAAATGAATGGCAGAGAAGTTTACAACACTGCTATAAAAGCTTTGCCCAATGCGATTAATCAGGTTTTAGAAGATACGGGACTAAGTATAAATGATATTGATATTATGATACCACATCAGCCAAGTATAAAAATCCTAGAAAAGACTGCAGAGATTATAGGATTACCTTTTTCCAAAGTAAGAACTAATATGGATAAATATGCCAATACATCAGGAGGAACTATTCCTATACTCTTAGATGAAGTAAACAGATCCGGAGAATTAACTAAGGGTAAAATAATTTTATTTGCTGCGGTAGGAAGCGGTTGGACTTACGGAGCATCCATAATAAAGTGGGCATAGTATGAAAATTATTACTGGTGCATCACAAGGAATTGGAAAGTTTCTTTTTCAGAAGTTCAGAGAAGATACTACTGAAGTATTTGGTCTGGATTACAAATTTTCAGAAAAAGATAATGTTGACAATCAATTTAAAATTGATATAAGTAACAAAGATGAGATATCCAGATGGGTCAATGTTATCAAAGAAGATTTAAGTAGTATCGTATTAATAAACTGTGCTGGTATTAATTACAATTCATTTGCTCATAAAGCAGATTTAGATAAATGGGAGCAAGTGATAAAAGTAAATTTCCTGGGTACTTTCTTTATGATCCACAATTTATTGCCAATTATGAGAGAGCAGAGTTATGGCAGAATAATTAATTTTTCTTCTGTTGTGACTCAATTGCCAACAGTGGGAACAAGTGCTTACACATCGTCCAAAACTGCCTTAAATGGACTTTCAAAAACGATAGCTAAAGAGAATGCTTCAAAAAATATTACAATCAATAACATAGTACTTGGATATAGTGAGATTGGCATGGGTCTAAATGAGATAACGGAAGATCAACGGAAGGAATTATTGAATAGAATACCCATGAAGAGGTTTTGTGAACCGGTTGAAATCTATCATACAGTTCAATTTCTAATAGAAAACAGCTATATTTCCGGATCTTGTATTGATTTAAACGGTGGATTAGTTTAACAACTAAATGAAGTTATATAAAGTTCTATTAGGAAATGGCTTCTCCCAAGTGGTCAAACTTCTTTCTGCTTTTATTATCAGTAAAGTAATGGCAATTGTATTGGGTCCCTCCGGCTTCGCTCTTATTGGACAATTTCAAAATTTTGTTGCTATTGTAACAGGATTATCTACAGGTGGCATTAACAATGGTGTCGTGAAATTGATAGCAGAAAATAATAATGAATTAGATACTCGTAAAAATATTATTATTACTGCATTTAATTTAACTTTCTATTTTACAATACTATGTTCTATTGTTGTATTTTTTGGAGCATCATACTTTTCTGAATATATTTTCAAAACAACTGAATATAAAAATATCCTCAAAGTTCTTGGGTTGACTCTGTTCTTTTTTAGTTCTAATTCACTTATTATATCTATACTAAATGGCTTAAAAGAAATAAAGAAAATTATTATTATCAATATTTCAACATCAATCATTGGAATGCTGTTGTCTATTATTCTTGTTTATCAATTTCATTTGTCTGGTGCCCTCATCGGAATTGTAATAAGCCAAACGTTAGTTAGTGTTTTTAGTTTTTTTTGGATTTCAAAATTGAAAGTTGTAGAAATAAGAAAAACTCTGCTATTTTTTGATAAGAAAACTGTCTTACAATTGATAAAGTTCTCTACAATGGCCTTTACTGCTCTCATAATTGGGAATTATACTCAATTACTAATTAGATCTATGATTATTAACAAGCTTTCTATTGTGGATGCTGGTATATGGCAGGCAACTGCTAAACTGTCTGATCTAAGTATTGGTTTTATTGGAGCTACCTTTTCTGTATATTATTTGCCTGTATTAGCAGAATTAAAAGACTATGTTACTATCAAAAAAAGTATGATTAAGTTTTTTAAAATTGTAATCCCTCTAGTTGTCTTGATAACATTATTCATTTACAGTTTTAAGTATTATATAATTTTACTACTTTTTTCCAAAAAGTTTCTTGCCATGAGCAGCTTAATGTTTCTACAGCTTTTGGGAGTAAATCTTAAAATTATATCATATATTTTTTCCTTTTTCATGCTCGCGAAGTGCTATTATAAAACATTTATTATTAGTGAATTAGTGTTTGCTATTTTTTATTATTTCCTGAATGTTTTTTTTGTTGATTATTATGGATTATATGGAACTTCTGTTGCATATTTCTTAAACTATGTTTTCTATGCCTCTTTTTCATTTATCTTTTTTTTACTAATTAGAAAAAAGTTAAAAACCGGAGTATAATTTTATGAATATATTATTAGTCGGTGAGTTTAGCTATTTCCACCGCTATCTTCAAATCGGTCTGAAAGAACTCGGACACAATGTTTTAGTAGCTGGTTCTTCTGAGGGCTTTAAAAATCTAATTGTTGACATATATTTAGAAAAACCTGTTCAAAATCCAAATTTTCTGACAAAAGCCATAAAACAGATAGAATTGTTGAAGATATCCAAACAATTGAAGAATTATGATATCATTCAATTTATAAGTCCATTTTTGTTTATTAATAAAATTCCTTTCTATAATCATTATTTTAACAAATATATTTATAAAACAATTATTAAGAACAACAGAAATTACTTTCTTGCAGTTTGCGGTTCAGATGCGTTATCCAGACAAGTCGGAAAAAAATTCCTGGACTATTCCTGCTATGATAGGGAAACAAGAAAATCCTACCTCTGGCAAAAAAAAGCACTTAAATGGAATATTGATCTAATTAATAACTCTAATGGAGTTATCCCCACTACCTGGGAATATTTTATTGGTATTGATCAGGAAGAAAGGATTATACGTGAGAAGATAAGCCCGGTTATTCCGATGCCTATTAATTGCAAAGAATTTAATTATAAAGACAATATTGTAGGAGACAGAATTCGCATTTTACATATAAAAACAAGAGCAGAAAAAGGATCTGCAATAATAGTTCAAGCTCTGCAAGAAGCACAAGAATTATTTCCAAATGACATTGAAATTATTATTAAGGAAAGAGTGTCATATAATGATTTTTTAAAGGAAGTCAGCGAAACAAATGTTATTATTGACCAGGCTTTTTCATATGGCTATGGGATTACAGCTTTAATAAGTATGGCTTTAGGAAAAATTGTTTTTAGTGGAGCTGAAACAGAAACTATTAAAGCAATTGGTTTAACCGAAAGTCCTGTAGTAAATATTAAGCCAAATACTAAAGGCATTATTAAAGAAATAGAAAAAATAATAAACAATCGAAGTAACATAGTTCATCAGGGACTATTATCTCGACAATTTGTTGAAAACTATCACGATTCTACCGTAGTAGCAAAACGCTATCTTGATTTTTGGGAGAAACAAATTAAATGTATTTAGCTATATTGATTTTAGCTATGGTTCTTTATATTTTTAATAGAAAAAATCTCGCACTCTGTGCAATTCCTTTTTTTATTACAAATGGTTTTCAATTAGTAGATAATTATTTCAATTTCCTGCCAATAGAAAAAGGGGAGGATTTTGCTCTTTTATTTATGTTCTTCCTTCTATTTTTTACACTCAATAATAGAAATAGAAAAAGATATCAAGCCAATATATTTGACAAACTTATTATTCTGTTTCTCTCATTTGTTTTCATTGAAGTAATCTATAACATCATAATCATTAAAGTTCCCCTCGTGGAAATTTTCAGAACAGTAAGACTTTATCTGTTTATATTATTTTACTATGTAATTAGAGATTGGGATGAAAAAACATTACAAATAGTTTTGTCTGTAATTGTAAATTACACTTTTATTACTTCTTTGATTTATATTTCCCAATATCTGTTCAATCAAAAAATACTTCTTGGTTCAGAAACGATATTAACTGTCAACTACTCTTTTGGAAGTCAAATACGATTTTATAATTACCCGCCCTTTATTTTTTTAACATACTTAATTGTCATAAATAAAAAAGCTAATTTTGTTAACCTACTAATACTTTTAACTCTTTTCATTGCTATTAATTATACCCAACAAAGAACACTTTTGTTAACTGTTCTTTTAATAAGTTTACTGAAAATAACTCTAAACAATAGAAAACAACTTTATATTGTTCTCCCTGTTGTTGGCATAATACTAACAACTTTTAGTAAAGAAAGGATAATACAAGCCTTTAATGACTTGAAAAATCTGCCACACGTTTTCAGTAATTATTCAGTTTTTGCAGATGATAATTTCTCTTATCGTTTAGCACATTTTTGGGAAAGATTTATTTATTTAGCACAATCTTGGGAAACATTATTATTTGGAGCTGGATTATATACCGAAGATTCAAAACTTAATACTATACTCAAATTTTCTGTTGGGGTAGTATCTGAAGTCACAAAATCTACAAGTCAATTTGACTCAAATGACATGAGTTATTCAAATTTGATTTTAAGACTTGGATTGCCAGGAACAATTATATTCTTGGTCTATTTCTATCAATTTTATAGAAAAGCTATTGTTGGAACATCTTCTAGTGTTAATTTCCGAATTTTTGTTAAATTTTGGTTTTTGGGTATTGTTTTGTTCAGCTTCATGTCTGGAGTTCTTTATCCTGGTACTATATATATTCAATTATATTTGGTAGTGTTTTGGGCCATTTCCAAGTCCTCTAAAACCACAATAAAAAGTATTGCAAATTGAAAATAACTTAATTATGCATCTAAATCATTCTAAAGGTTAATAAATGAATTACATATTTACAATAATTGAAGGCTGTAATTATACAAACTTTCCACATGGCGGTCAACTTAATTTCGCAAAACAACTTATGAGTGTTTTTGGGAACCAAATTAATTTAGTTGGAATTGTTAGCGATAAGCAAACTCCGATAGGTAAATGGATAAAGAAGGATTTTGGGGGAGTTGAGTATGATTTTTTTGGCCTTTACAGAATCAAACCATCAAGTAAAAAACCTATAATACCTTTAAGGATAATGAACTTTTTATCACTTTTTTATTATCAAAACAAAATCAGAAAACGTGATCAATCGAGAATATTTGTTCAGTCTGCTGAGTTTTTGTTAGCCTTAAAAAGTTGGAAGGGCTATAATATTTGTTATCGTTTTCCTGGTGTAGAAAACCCTTTAGCAATTTCAAGGTATAAATTGGGCCTATTCTTAGCGAAATATTACGACAGAATTTTTTTTCCATTGTTAAGGAGTTGTAATACTATTTTAGCATCAGCGAATAATGATGAGATTGCTAGTATGGTTGAAAGAAGCAAAGGGGTAATATCTCGATTACAAGTTATACAGTTTTTAACAAGAGTAAATACTGATACTTTTTGTAAAAAAGATAAAAGCGATGTTAGAAAAAAATTAGGTATAGACATTAATACCATCTTAGTAGTAACAAGTGGAAGGCTTGGCTACTATAAAGGATGGAAATTTCAAATAGATTGTTTCCTGCAATTTAATCACGAATTTGCTAACTCTATTTTCTATTTTTTAGGAGATGGTGAGGAAAAAAATAGAATTTCTGAATATATAGAAGAAACAAAAAGCAACGATGTTATTTTTCTATATGGTTTCATTGAGCATGAAACACTTTCGATGTTTTTAAGTGCAGCAGATTTATATATTATGGGTTCTTATAAAGAAGGGTGGTCGACATCTTTGGTTGAAGCTACTGCTTGTGGGGTTCCTGCCTGTGTTACTGATTTTAGCAGTGCCAATGAGATAATTAAAGAGGGGAAAACAGGATTTGTTATAAAAGATAGAGATATTAACAAATTTGTTTTAAAAATGAAAGAGGCACTTGATTTAGATATGAAATCTGTAGAAAATGCTTTGGATATTGGTATGTATTCGTTGTCTACACTAAGGCAAGACTTGATTAAAGCATGGAGCATAGAAATATGATTTTAACAACAATACTTAAAATAATTAGAGTAATAATTCTAAAAAAAACAATTTGGCGACAATACAAGTTTGGCAAAAATGCCCATATTGGTCCGAGAGTTAAATTTTGGGCCAAAAAAGAAATTAATATTGGTGATAATTTCTATATAGGCAGAGATTCTCAAATTGAGTGCAATTGTATAATAGGTTCTAATGTTATCATTGCTAATAAGGTCGGTCTTGTTGGTAGATACGATCATCATTTTCAGCAAATTGGTGTCCCAATTAGATTAGCTAGTTCAATAAGAGACAATGATTATCAGTGGAAAGGATTAACGGATACTTTAATTATTGAAGATGATGTTTGGATTGGGTATGGGGCAATTATTCTAAGTGGCCTTAGGATTGGAACTGGTACTATAATTGCAGCCGGTTCTGTTTTAACAAAAGATGCTGACCCATATTCTATATATGCTGGTAATCCAGCAAGCAAAATACGAAATAGATTTGAAAGTGAAGAAGACTTGTGTAAACACTTAGAAATACTCAATAAGTAGTATAGAATTTTAATCTCCAATTTAAATTTTTATTAAAAACCTATTACAATAATTCGAAAACTTTGTAAGGAGAAGTAATGTTTAAGAATAAAATACTATTGATAACTGGTGGAACTGGTTCATTTGGAAATGCAGTTCTAAAAAGATTTTTACACACTGATATACAGGAAATTCGTATATTTAGCAGAGATGAAAAGAAACAAGACGATATGCGAAAGAAATACAATAATCCTAAAATAAAATTTTACATTGGTGATGTAAGAGATAAAGAAAGTGTTGATGAAGTAATGATGAATGTAGATTATGTTTTTCATGCTGCCGCTCTAAAACAAGTTCCAGCTTGTGAATTTTTTCCAATCCAGGCAGTAAAAACTAACATTCTTGGCTCAAATAATGTTATGGAATGTGCTCTTAAACATAATGTCAAAAAAGTCATCATTCTTAGCACAGACAAAGCTGTTTATCCTATCAATGCTATGGGTATGTCTAAAGCAATGATGGAATTGGTGATGGTAGCTAAAGCTCGTGAAGTAAGTAAAAATGGTACTATTTTTTGTGGTACACGTTATGGCAACGTTATGGCTTCTCGCGGCTCAGTAATACCCCTATTCGTAGATCTAATTAAAACTGGAAAACCTTTAACTGTTACAGATCCTAATATGACCCGTTTTATGATGACTTTAGATGATGCTGTTGATTTAGTTTTGTATGCTTTTGAACATGGAAAACAAGGAGATCGTTTTGTGCAGAAGTCTCCAGCATCTACAGTTGCTGATTTAGCTCAAGCACTGAAAGAATTGTACAAAGTTGATAATGAAATCAAAATTATTGGAACCAGGCATGGAGAAAAACTTTACGAATCACTTGTTAATCGGGAAGAAATGGTTAAGGCTGAAGATTTAGGCGATTATTACCGCATTCCTGCTGATCATAGAGACTTAAATTACAATAGTTATTTTGATGAAGGTGATGACAAAATCTCCAAAGTTGAAGAATATACCTCACATAATACAACCAGATTGGATGTAGAAGGAACGAAGAAACTGCTGCTGAAGTTGGATTTCATTTGTCAGGATGTTAACAAGTAACGAGTGACAAGTAACGGGGTTCAACATAGAGTAAAGTCATTCGATTGCTGTCACAAGTTACATGTTACAAGTCACAAAAAATAATGAAAAATACCACTAAGTTAAAGGAAATCCACATGCTCCACATTGGCATCACCGGGCAACCCGGATTTATTGGAACTCATTTGTACAATTTTTTAGGTTTACAAAAAGACATTCAGAGAATTGATTTTAAAGATGAATTCTTTTTGGATGAAGTGCTTCTTGATGATTTCGTTTCTAAATGTGATGTAATTGTCCATTTAGCTGCAATTAACAGACATGGTGACCCTAATGTAATCTATGAAGAAAATGTTAATTTAGTTAAAAAGTTAATAGATAGTTGTGAAAAACTAGGAAAAACACCACATATCATTTTTTCATCTTCAACTCAGGAAGAGAAAGATAATCTTTATGGTAAGTCAAAGAAAGAAGGACGACGCTTATTTATAGATTGGGCAAACAGGACAGGTGCTTTGTTTACAGGATTAGTCATACCCAACGTCTTTGGTCCTTTTGGAAATCCATATTACAATTCTTTTATCGCCACATTTTCACATCGTATTGCTAATAACGAAAAACCCGAAATCCAAGTCGATGCTGAAATTGATTTAATTTATGTACAGAATTTAGTCCAGGTAATCTATCAGAAAATCCTTGAAAAGAAGTTTGAGGAAGAGTATTTAGTCCCGCATATAGCTACAGTCCAAGTCTCGAAAGTTTTAGAGAAGTTGTACTATTTCAACGACATTTATGTAAATCAGGGCAGTTTTCCTAATTTAGACAACTATTTTGATTTGTGTTTATTCAATACTTTCAGATCATATCTCGGACAAGAGTATTTTCCACGTAAACTAAAATTGAATACTGACGAGCGCGGTACATTTGTCGAAACCGTCAAAGCATTAGGGCAAGGACAGTTTTCTTATTCAACCACAAAACCAGGAATTACTAGGGGTAATCATTTTCATACCCGAAAAGTTGAACGTTTTGCAGTGATTCAAGGGAAAGCTCTTATTCAATTAAGAAGAATCGGAACCGATCAGGTGATCAATTACACATTATCAGGAGATAATCCTGCCTATGTCGATATGCCTGTCTGGTTTACCCATAATATTACAAATACAGGACAAGAAGATTTAGTGACTCTTTTCTGGATAAATGAGTTTTTTGATCCATCCGATCCGGATACATTCTTCGAGAAGGTTTAGGGAGTGATGAGTAACGAGTGACATGTAACCTGTGACTATTTGAGGAGTGACAACATGAAATCACATAAAGACCTTATCGTGTGGCAAAAGAGTATTGAATTTGTTCTGAATATTTATAAAATCACTAAATTGTTTCCACACGAAGAGTTATATGGAATCACGTCACAAATTAGAAGAGCAAGCGTTTCAATATCTTCAAATATAGCTGAAGGTGCAGCAAGAAAAGGGAAAAAAGAGTTTATTCAGTTCCTGTACATTTCACTTGGATCTGTTTCGGAATTAGAAACTCAAATAATCATTGCACATGGCTTGGAGTATATTGATTCAGAAACAGAGAATTTGTTTCAAATGGAATTAAAAGCTATTAGAAATATGATTTTGGGCTTAATAAAGCAACTGAATTTAAAAGAAGATAAATGAACAAATAAAAGCTAAGTAACAAGTGTACAGTTACTCGTTACACGTCACTTTGTTACATATAAAGGACCCCAAATGAAATCAAAATTAAAAGTATTAACTATCGTCGGGACACGTCCCGAGATAATCCGACTCTCCAGAGTTATGGCTCTCCTGGACAGATTTGTTGATCACATTCTGGTTCATACCGGCCAAAACTATGATTATGAATTAAACGAAATATTTTTTGAAGATCTTGAAATCAGAAAACCAGACCACTTTTTAGGTATTAACACGACATCTTTAGGCAATGTCCTGGGAGATACTCTTATTAAGATAGAACAGGTATTTCTGCAAGTGAAACCTGATGCTGTCCTTATTCTGGGGGATACTAATGCCAGTATCTGCGGAATAATGGCTAAAAGAATGAGAATACCTATTTACCATATGGAAGCTGGTAACAGATGCTTTGATTTTAATGTCCCCGAAGAAATAAATAGAAGAATGATCGACCACCTGGCTGATTTTAATCTCGTCTATACTGAACATGCCAGAAGGCATTTGTTATCAGAAGGATTACCTCATAGAAGAATTTATCTGACCGGTTCTCCAATGTTTGAAGTTTTAAGCTATTATATGGAAAAAATAAAAAACTCCGATATTCTGACTAAATTGAATTTAGAAACCAAAAAATACTTTTTAGTTTCTACCCATAGAGAAGAGAATGTTGATAATCCTGAAAATTTGAAAAAGATACTAACTATTCTGAACAACCTTGCCGAAAAATACGGCTATCCTGTAATTGTCTCTACTCATCCTCGTACCCGTAAACGGATTGAAGCGTTAGGGGAAGTTACGAGTAACGAGATAGGTGTAACGTGTAACAAGTCACAAGTAACTGTCGACCCGTCACTCGTCACTTGTCATCCACTCATCTCCTTCCTCAAACCCTTCGGGTTTAGCGACTACAACAACCTCCAAATGAATGCTCTTTGCACTATCTCTGACAGCGGTACCATATCCGAAGAATCGGCTATTTTTGATATTCCTGCTATTACCATCAGAAATGCTATGGAAAGACCAGAAGCGATTGATACAGGTACAATAGTTTTGACTGGATTTGATCCTGATACAGTTTTAGATTCCATCTCAATGGTAATTGAAGAGCTTCAAGACAGAAAATATGATCATGTACCTTTCGAGTACCAAATCAAAAATACTTCATGGAGAGTATTAAAACTTATAATGGGAACAGCAAAGCTTAGTAATGAATGGTGGAGCATAAAAAAATAAATGCAAAAAATCACCTATATTAATTGTAAACTAAATCTGATAAATTTTGAAGAATTATTGAACTTTATAAAGTCAAACATAGATCAAAATAATAAAGTGAATCATGTTTTAATTAATGCTTCAACTTTTTTGGATGCCCAAAAAGACAAAGATTTCCTAGGTATTCTTAACCAATTTCAGATCGCAACAGTAGATGGAATGGGTTTATATTTTGCTCTTAAATTAAACAAATTGCCTATAAAAGAACGTATAGCTGGACCTGATTTGTTTGAGAAGGTTTTAGAACTATCTCAAAAAGAGAAATATCGTGTTTATTTTCTTGGCACTACAGAAGAGAATATCAATAAAATGATTGATAATATTCGAGTAAAATATCCACATTTGATAATTGCTGGTTATAGAAATGGGTTTTTCAATTTGAACGATATGAAGGATTTATTAGAAAATATTGATAACTCAAACTCTCACATTTTATTGTTAGGATTACCCTCACCCATTAAAGAACAATTTATTATTAAATATGGTAATATTATTAAGTGTAATTATATTTTGGGAGTTGGTGGTGTTTTTGATATTATTGCAGGAGATATAAAAAGAGCTCCCATATTATTGCAAAAAATTGGATTAGAATGGTTCTTTAGATTCGCTCAAGAGCCTAAAAGATTGTGGAAAAGGTATTTAATTGGCAATTTTCAATATGTTTGTATTATTTTGTCACATTTAATGAAAAAAAGTAAATAACAGTACCTAATATTGTTTAAAGGAGCATATTTTGCATAGAAATTATTCTGATTTTTTCTCTGGATTATACTTCATTTATGATATTTTAGTTATCATTTTTGCCTACTACATATCTCATATTTTAAGATTCGAAGGAATAAACAACTCTTATACAGATGCTATCAATGTCTTGGTTTTATTGTTTGTTTGGATAGTTGTCTCTAAAGGTATGAATTTTTATGAAATTCACAGAACAAAGCAATGGGATTACAAGTTCTCAAAAATATTCAGCACGATATTTTTATATTTCGGGGTTCTTACTGTTCTCATATTTTCATTCAAATTAGTTACAACCTCTCGTTTGCAAATTGTCTATTTTGTGACTATATTGCTTTTAATGATTTTCTTTGGACATTTATTAATAAACTATTTCATAGTGAAAAATCAGCTTAGAGATTCCAACTTACGCCGGTTATTAATCATAGGTGCCGGCAGAGTTGGCTTAAAACTGTTTGAAACTATTTCTTATCATCCTGAGTTTGGTTACAATCTTATCGGATTTTTGGATGATAACCTGGAAATTGATGTGTTATCGAGTCAAGTTATAGGGAATATAGATGATATTGAAATCATTGCGAAACAGTACAAAATTCACGAAGTTATTATTGCATTTCCCATCAGGCTAGAAGATAAAGTCAGGAAAGTTCTCAATACCTGTGAATATATGGGAATCCGAGTCAGATTGATTCCTGATATATACAGGATATCTAAAAGTAAGTTACAATTAGGTTCTTTTGCAGAAATACCTATTATATCTGTTCATCCCTCACCTTTGGAAAACTTAGTTAATAAGGTTTTAAAAAGAGCATTTGATATCATATTTTCTTTGGGAGTTATTATTTGTATCTCCCCAATTTTCATATTCACTGCTTTAATAAACAAAATCTTTTACCCCGGCCCTGTACTCTTCATTCAAAAAAGAACTGGATATAATCAAAAAGAGTTTAACTGCTATAAGTTCCGTTCTATGAAAGTACAGGCAAGAGAAATAGCAGATAAAGTGCAAGCTGTACAAAATGATCCAAGAATAACGAAATTCGGTCAGTTTATCAGAAAAACTAATATTGATGAATTACCCCAGTTCTTTAATGTCTTGAAGGGTAATATGAGTGTCGTTGGCCCTAGACCACACATGGTTAGTCAGAATGGGGAATTCAAAGAAGCTGAAAAACAGTACATGACCAGACACTTGATTAAACCTGGCATCACCGGTTGGGCTCAGATCAATGGCTGGAGAGGTCCAACAGACACACAGGAGAAAATCCAGAAGAGAGTGGAATTTGACATTTGGTATATGGAAAACTGGAATTTCTGGTTAGATATTCAAATCATTGTAATGACTATTCTGAGTAAGAAGTCAAGGTTAAACGCGTTCTAAGAGAAAAACAAAAATTAATCAAAAGTGAAACATTTCTGGAGACTTCCCACAAATGGTCACAAATGTGATAATTAAAATTAACACAAATAAAAAAATATGAGCAACTAGTTTGCTTTAAACGGGATAGAAATAGTATAATTTGTTAAAAAGATACTTGCAAAGTATGTATGTTTGTGGTAAACTATGTTTTTTAATATGGCAATTTAGGACTTTCTTTTTAACTACAAATCAAGCACTGAATAAAATTTAGAAGGAGATAATATGAATTTTTTAGTTACGGGGGGAGCTGGTTTTATCGGCTCTAATATAACTGATTTCCTAATTAATCAAGGATATAGTGTTATCGTTCTGGATAATCTTACAACGGGTAATCAGCATAATATTAGACATTTATTGAATCATAAAAATTTTACTTTTATCGAAGGTGATATCCGGAGTTATCATATTGTTAATAAGATATTACCTAAAATTGACTATGTTATCCATCAGGCAGCATTACCCTCAGTTCCAAGGTCAATAAACGACCCAATTACTTCTAATGTGGTTAACATTGACGGAACATTAAATTTACTTGAATGTGCTGTAAGTAATAAAGTAAAGAGATTTGTCTTTGCTTCATCTTCTTCGATCTATGGTAATACTGAAGTTCTTCCTAAACATCCTTCTATGCCGGTTAATCCAATGTCACCATATGCACTGACAAAATATACAGGTGAAAGATATTGCCAAATTTTCTATGATGTCTATGGTCTAGAAACAGTAAGTCTTAGGTATTTTAATGTTTTCGGACCAAGGCAAAATCCATTCTCAGAATATTCAGCAGCGATTCCAAAATTTGTTAAGTTGCTTCTGGATGGAAATCCACCCATAATTTATGGTGATGGCTTGCAATCAAGAGATTTTACTTATGTTGATAATGTGGTTGAAGCAAATTTTAAAGCCTGTTTTGCTCCTAATGCAGCTGGAAAAGTATTTAATGTTGCTTTAGGTGAGCGAATAACTCTACTGGATCTGATTAGTAAGATTAATAAAAAACTGGGTAAGAATATTACTCCAATCTTTGAATCAGTGCGACTGGGTGATGTTAAGCACTCTCTTGCATGCATAAAAGACACTAAGGAAATTCTTGGTTATACGGCACCTATTGATTTTGATACAGGATTGGAAAAAACTGTTGATTATTTCATAGATTACTTTTCGAAAAAATAAAAAAATCATACTTAAAGCGGTGGAATCATATTCTACCGCTTTTTCTTTGTTTAAAAAGATAAATAAGAATAAATACAATATAAAATCGGAGGAATTAATGGAATTTATCAAAAAAATTCAGAATAAATCGGTAAAAGTCGCAGTTATCGGTTTAGGATATGTTGGCTTACCTATGGCTGTTACAGTAGCCAAGAAAGGATTTCATGTTCTGGGTATTGATATCAGCGATTATTGTGTGCAGAATGTCAATGCAGGAAAGAACTACATCGGTGATGTGGAAGACATTGATTTAGAAAATGTTGTAAATGCTGGATTACTAAAAGCTTCGAAAGAGTTTTCCGGGATCAAAGACTGCGGAGTTATTTTAATCGCGGTTCCGACTCCCTTAGATAAATATCAGCAACCGGATACTTCATATATCAGTAATGCCACTAATTCCATTGCAGAATATATTACCAGCGATACTCTTATAGTGTTAGAAAGTACCACTTACCCTGGTACAACAGTGGAAATTATTGTCCCACCTCTTACTAAAAAGGGTTTTTCCATTGGCAAGGATGTTTATGTTGCTTTCTCTCCGGAAAGAGTCGATCCGGGTAATGAAAGTTACAAAACTCATAATACTCCCAAAGTAGTCGGCGGTATAACCGAAAACTGTAATAAAGCTTCCAAAGCTTTCTACGAAGCTGTGCTAGATGCTCCTGTACTTACAGTTTCTTCTCCTGCTGTTGCTGAAATGGAAAAAATATACGAAAATACTTTCAGAAATATTAATATCGCTTTAGCCAATGAAATGACCATTCTCTGCGAAAGAATGGGAATCAGCGTTTGGGAAGTTATAGATGCTGCCAAAACTAAGCCTTATGGCTTTATGGCCTTCTATCCCGGTCCGGGAGTCGGCGGACACTGTATTCCAATCGATCCCTTCTACTTGACTTGGAAAGCCAGAGAATATAATTACCATACAAGGCTGATCGAACTTGCCGGCGAGATCAATAATTCAATGCCGGAATTTGTTCTGAATAAAGCCATGAAAATGCTCAACAAAAAAGGTATTGCCATCTCCAAGGCTAAAGTCATGTTACTTGGTGCTGCTTATAAAAAAGATATCAGGGATATGAGAGAATCACCTGTCCATCCTCTGATTGTCTTATTGGAAGAACATGGGGTGAGTTTCGATGTCAATGATCCTTTCGTCCCGAAATTTCATAATGAATTGAATGATAAGCATTATACAACTGTTGAACTTGATAATCTCGAAAGCTATGATTTAGTCATATTTATAACAGATCATACATGTTATGATAAAGAAATGATCGTCAAAAGATCAAAACTGGTGCTTGATACAAGAAACGCTTGCAAAGGAATCAAAGCAGATAATCTGATCTTAATGTAGTGTGCTTTGAGACAATTATTTTTCTCTAATTATGCGAATTAGGCTAATAAATATAAATTATTGGAAAAAATTTCAAACACCCCATATGGGGTGTTTTGTTTTATAAAGAAGATGAAAAGCAATTCTGAGAGACACTTTTTTTAAAATATGAACTTATCTTAAACCTGACTTGTTCAGCTACTGCATATGTTGGGTTAAATTATTATCAGTGTTGATCAGTGGCAAAATTCTCCTATTCCCATTCTCAAAATCTAATTCGAGCATTCGTGTAATTAGTGGATAAAAAGAAAAACAAGGAGTCCTATATGGCAATTTTAATAACCGGAGGTGCCGGGTTTATCGGAAGTCATACTTGTGTGGAACTACTCAATGCAGGATATGAAGTAATCATAGTCGATAATTTCTCCAATAGTAAACCTGAATCCTTAAACAGAATCAAAAAAATAACAGGTAATGACTTCACCTTTGTCGAAGCTGATTTGTTGGAACAGACTGCCATAGAGAATTGTTTTGACACTAACCAGAATTAAGCTTTCAACC
>CAYQPF010000083.1:0-22130 GCA_964419225.1 uncultured Candidatus Cloacimonadota bacterium
AAAGCAAAGCTTTTTTGGCAAGTCCTTGCCCTTATTAAGGGAAAGGATTTAGGATGGGGTTGGGGGAGAAGTGGGCAGAAGGCAGTAGGCCAATGTCATTAACTTAAGAAGAAATAAGGACAAACTATTATTTAACCACCCCGTCAGCAAGCTGCCACCCCTCCGAGATGGAGGGGAATTTGAGAAAGGAACGCTTAAGTTAATGATATTGGGCAGTAGGCAGGGGGCAGCAGAGAAAGAGAAAGACCTGCGACGTGAGAATCGACAACCCATTTCCGAGTGTAGGCGTCCGGCGTCAGTAGTCAGGCGTCAGTGGGAAGAATCCAAGTCTGGGAGAAGAGCCTGCCAGGCTCTTTATTATAATGACGCAAGCTGCGTCAACTCCCAGAGGATGGTTCCACCTAAAATACCAGTAGCCATATGATACACTTCTTCGCAAGACCGTTGGTCACAACCTGATTAGTAAGGAAAAAGTAAGGGAATCAGGAAACCATAACACATATTTATATTTGGCAAAGAAATAGGATAAGGTTCTAAAGGGAAGCTATTAAGCAGCTAAAGAGAAGCATGTAGGCAGAAAAGAGCAAAAATGTCTGAGTTTTGAACAGAGAAAGCGGTTTTTTGGGGGGATTATGAGAAACATGTAACATCTTTATGTAGGTGGCAAATGTTGAAAGTCTGCTGTACAAGGGGAGGGGAAGTTTTTAGTTGAGAGTTGAAAAGTTGAAAGTTAGGGGAAGTCGGACGGGTTGGGATTAGGTAGCCACTTTTCATTAAAGCACAATTAACTCATTTGTAAGCAAATACTAACGCAGACCTTATTTTTTTTTAACAGAGAATCTGTATTACTAAGTGTAAGGAAAAAAAATAATAAGGAGTGTATTATGAAAAAACAAAGGATTATTATCCTCAGTTTGATGCTAGGTGCTTTAAGTTTACCTATGATGGGATTACAAACCACTGTAGCAGGAGAAATGTGGAGCAGATGGACAAATGACAATGTCAAAGCTAAAGATGCTTCAGGTAAGTATGTGGACAAGGTATCCAAGAATTATTTTTCTTTGGAAAGAGGTTATTTTGATTTACAAACAGTTTTTAATCCTAATACGAAGGCAAGATTTACAGTTGATATGTTCAGTACAGATGCAACTCATCAGAATTCAACTGACAAGGTGACACCAATTGATACTCTGGCTAATGCCACCATTGATGGAGCTGGATTAAAACTGAAATACGGATTTGTAGATTTTGCTAACTTAACACCAATACCTGAGATGAATTTAACAGTCGGTTTACAGAAAGTTTATTTTGGTACAATTTATGATTGGACTTATTCTCTGATCGGTAAAGCACCAACAGATGAGTACAAAGTTGTAAATTCTTCCGATTATGGTGTTACAGTTAATGGTTATTTACCACAAGGGTTTGGAGAATATGCGATTGGTGCATATAATGGAGAAGGTTATAAAAAAGTGGGTGCCAGTCTTAGCGACAATATTAGTCCAGCCTATTTAATGAATTTACGTTTAACCCCGATAACCGGAGTAACAGTTGGTGGATCTTATATGTCTAATACAGTAGGCAGAGAAAAAGCGTTGAAGGGTGATGTTTTAAACAAAAAATATGAAGAGCAGGCACTTTTGGATGGAATTCTACGTTTAGCATATGGCCCTGCAGATTTATGGGTTGAATACATCAGCAAAGATGTTAAGTACAAAAATGATTCAGCAAAAGATTATAAAGCTACTGGTATGATGATCATGCCAACCTTATCTTTGGCCAAGTTTTTACCTTTGAACATTCAATTGATTGGCAGACTTGACACTTGGGATGAATCTGACAGACCTGAAACCGATTTGGCTCGCAGTTTATTAAATGCAACAACTTTCGGGATCAACTACAACTTCCTACTCGATGAATCAGCAAATCCAGGAATGCAGTTACAACTTAATTATACAGACAAAAAATATGATGAAGATAAATCTAATGCAGCATTTGCAGATGGAATGAAAGATTCCAGTCAAATCATGTTACAGCTTAAGTGGAAGTTTTCTTCCATAATCCCAAGTTAATAGAAGGAGAAGGATATAATGAAAAAAATAATATTAATAATTGCAATCACTTGTTTAATGAGTATGTTTCTTTTTGGAGAAAAATCAAATCAGTTGACCTTATCCGGATCAACCACAGTATTACCGATTGCTCAGGCTGGAGCAGAAGCTTATATGAGCAAGAATCCTGACGTGAATATATCAGTACGAGGCGGAGGTAGTGGAGTCGGTGTAGCAGCATTAATGTCCGGTACTGTTGACATAGCTAATTCGAGTCGTCAGTTAAAAGCAAAAGAAATGACCCAGGCGAAATCAAAGGGTGTAAATCCAACAGGATATGCTGTGGCTAATGACGGGATCACAGTAATTGTAAGTAAGAGCAATCCAGTGAAAGATTTGAGCATAAAGCAGTTGAAGGGTATTTATACAGGAGCGATCAAGAACTGGTATGAAGTAGGCGGACCGAATATGCCGATCGTAATAATTTCCAGAGATGTAGCATCGGGAACATTTGAAGTGTTTAATGAAAAAGTATTAAGTGGAGCCAAGGTAATTGATACTGCTCAGATGTTAGCGAGCAATAATGCGATTGCGAGTACAGTTGGTGACACACCCGGAGCTATTGGTTATGTAGGTTTGGGTTATGTAACAGAAAAGAACAAGATCGTATCAATAGAAAATGTAATTCCAAGTGAGAAGACTGTGAAATCAGCAGAATATAAGCTTTCAAGAAAATTGTATATGTTTACCAATGGGAAGGCTAAAGGGAATGCGGCTAATTTTATTAGTTGGTTACAATCTGCCGAAGGCCAGGCAATCGTTGTTAAACAAGGCTTTATCTCCCTTAATTAAAATAGGTGTCAGGTGCCAGGTGTCAGGTGCCAGAGGAGAGAAATAAGTTAGAATGCTCCAGCCTGAAGGCTGGAGCAACCTTGGAGAAAGGTGAAATGCATAAATATAAAGAGAAGTTTTTTAAAACAATAACTTATATAGCTTCGATATTTACTCTGATATTTTTATTCGGGATAATCTTCAGTGTTTTTAAGGAAGGCATTCCGATATTTAAAACGGTGACTTTGAGTGATTTCTTATTTGGAACGGGGTGGTATCCAACGCATGAGCCTCCGGAATTCGGAGCTTGGACACTGATAGTTGGATCGTTCTATGTAACATTAGGAGCATTGGTCATAGCAATACCGTTAGGCTTAGGGTCAGCGATATATATTGCAGAGGTGGCTACACCCAGAATGAAGGAGATAGCAAAACCGGTAATAGAGTTGTTGGCAGGGATCCCATCGGTGGTTTACGGGCTTTTTGGGATGGCTTTTTTGGCACCGGCAATTAGGATATTCTTTGGATTGGAGACGGGGTTGAATGTACTATCTGCTTCAATAATATTGGGATTGATGGTAGTGCCAATTATTGCGAGTATGTCTGAGGATGCACTTAGTTCAGTCCCTCGCAGTTTACGGGAGGCATCTTTAGCATTGGGAGCTACTCAGTGGGAAACGATAACGAGGGTGGTGGTTCCGGCAGCAAAGAGTGGAATAATTGGGAGTATTTTATTAGGATTTGGGAGAGCAATTGGAGAGACGATGGTGGTTTTGATGGTTGCAGGCGGATCGGCACGGATTCCGGAGAGTATATTTCAATCAACCCGACCGATGACGAGTGCCATTGCAGCAGAGATGGGAGAAACAGTCATGGGTGATGTACATTACTCTTCTCTTTTTGCAGTAGCAATAGTATTATTCATTGTCACTTTTGTGTCGAATTTGATGACAGAAGTCGTATTTTTAAAGAGGGATACCAAATGAGAAAATTCAAGAGTTTAATGGGAATTTTCATGATGCGTTTGGCTCTAATAGTAACTGCGGGATTTTTATTTGTATTTCTATATATGATATTTTCCAAAGGATTTCAGGTAATAAGTTGGAGTTTTCTAACCCAGCCACCTCGGGATGCAATGTGTAGTGGAGGTATATTTCCGGCAATAGTTGGAACATTTTGGCTGACAATACTTTCTATCAGTATAGCACTGCCTTTAGGAGTATTGACTGCAATTTATCTGACAAGTTATGGAAAGCCATACTGGATGGTCAGGTTGATCAGGATAGCGGTCAACACATTAGCGGGAGTACCCTCGATTATATATGGTTTATTTGGAATGGCATTGTTTGTAAATTATTTGGAGCTGGATGTTTCATTGCTTTCGGGAGCATTGACACTTTCGATATTGGTATTGCCAATAATAATCAATAATACAGAAGAAGCAATCCGAAGTTTACCACGGGATTTTAGGGAAGCAAGTTTGGCTTTAGGAGCAACAGAGGGGCAAACGATCCTGAGGGTACTATTGCCGGCAGCATTGCCCAACATATTAACAGGTTTGATTATTAGTATCGGCAGGGTAGCCGGTGAAACAGCACCGATAATGTTTACAGCTGCCACGTTTTATTCGCTACGTTTACCCAAGGGATTGGGGGATGAGGTCATGGCATTACCATATCACATATATGCGTTAATGACAGAAGGAGCACATGCAGCCGAGCAGGTACCCATAGCTTATGGGTCGGCATTAGTTTTATTGGGCATGGTGCTTTGTATCAATGCACTGGCAATCACAATCAGATATAAAATCAGGAAGACAAGAAAATGGTAAAAACACATATACAAACAGAAAATCTCAATTTATGGTTTGGGAGTAATCATGTCCTGCATGATGTGAATATTCCAATTTACACTAACAAGATTACGGCAATGATTGGGCCATCCGGTTGTGGAAAATCAACGTTATTAAGAAGTTTTAACAGAATGAATGATCTGATATCGGATACCAGGATAGAAGGGAAGATTCTGGTAGATTCAGAAGACATATATAAAGAAAATGTAGATGTTACATCGATACGGACACGTATTGGAATGGTGTTTCAGAAGCCTAATCCTTTTCCCAAATCCATATTTAACAATGTGGCATATGGGTTGGAAGTTCAGTGCAAATTGAGTAAGGAAGAAATTCGTAAGAGAGTGGAAGAGAGTTTGAAGGGAGCCTGGATCTGGGAAGAGGTTAAGGACAGATTGCATTCATCGGCCTTATCTCTGTCTGGTGGTCAGCAACAGAGGTTGTGTATTGCCAGAGCTTTAGCGAATAATCCTGAAATGTTGCTTTTGGATGAACCGACTTCTGCGTTGGATCCTCAATCAACCGCGAAAATTGAAGAATTATGTATGGAACTGAAACATCGGGTTACGATACTGATTGTGACGCATAATATAGCCCAGGCTGGGAGAATATCAGATTTTACAGCATTTATGTACCTTGGCAAGTTAATAGAATTTGGAGAGACCAAGAAGGTATTTACAGTACCTCAGGATCCACGAACAGAAGCGTATTTGACCGGGGTGTTTGGGTAGTTGTTAGTTGGGGAGAGCATTAAAAGTCAAAATGGACTATATGGACCAAATAGACTATATGGACACAATGGACGGGAGAGGGAAAAGGGAAAAATGGGATCGAAATGATTCTCGCTGAGAACACGGAGGCAGGAATTATGCAATTTAACCTTTTGATTCTGGCTTGTTCAGATTAGGAGAGAAGATAGAAGGAGATAGAGATGTTGTTACACAAAATAGGATATTTAAAAGAGAAATTTATGCAAATGGCGAATTTAGTGGAAGAGATGGTGGGATTGTCATTTGAGGGAATATTGGCAGGCAGTACATGCCGGTATAATGAGGTTATGTTTATAGAGCAACAGGTTAATCAATTAGAGATGGAGATAGAGGATTTGTGTATAATGTTAATAGCATTGCAGCAGCCGGAAGCCAAAGATTTACGAATAATATTGATGATCTATAAGATGATCAATGATTTGGAGCGGTTGGGAGATCAGGCCGTAAACATAGCAGAGAGTGCATCGGAATTACTATCAACTCCATTGATAGATAGTCTTTCAGAGTTGATAAATATGAAAATGATGGCCTTAAAGATGCTGACAGACAGTATAGAAGCCTTTACGAAAGAGAATACGGAATTATCCAGGCTGGTATGTCAGCAGGATGAGATAGTTGACAGTTATAACAGGCGATTAACAAATAGAATTACAGTTCTTATCCAAGCCAATCCAGAGCATACAGGGCAGTTTCTTCATTTTCTAAGAATATCTAAGAATCTTGAACGCATTGCTGATTTATCGACCAATATTGCAGAAAATACAGTGTATATAGTTCAAGGCAGTGTAATCAAGCATCATAATGAAGACACCGTCGCAGAGGAAGAGCAATAGAGAGAGGAATATTCAAATGTTTGCAAAAATTGGGGATCCGTGGTGCTTGAGGAATAATCCAAAAAAGAATTTAAGCAATTCATGGCATCCCCGCTTATTAATTTAGGTTTTAATATTAACAAAAGATTATTAACAGTTTTATAATAAGATACAGGAGAAAAAAATGGCATTAATAGATTTACATGTTCACTCGATATATTCCGAGCATCCATCAGAATGGTTTTTACAGAGAATAGGAGCAGGAGAATCCTATACGAAACCAAGTACAATATTTCAGAAAGCTTTGGAAAGCGGGATGACTTTTGTTACTATTACAGATCATAACAGTATTTCAGGATCTTTAATGTTGAAATCACAGTATCCCAACGAGGTTATAACGGGAGTGGAAGCGACGGCGTATTTCCCGGAAGACGGGTGCAAGGTACACATATTGATTTATGGGTTAACTCAGGTACAATTTGAGATAATTCAGCAAAAGAGAAAAAATATCTATCATTTAAGGGATTATTTGGTTCGAGAGAATTTGGCACATTCTGTTGCACATGCCACCTATTCTGTGAACAATAAGATCACACTTTCTCATTTAGAAAGGTTATTACTTCTTTTTGACAATTTTGAAGTAATAAACGGAGGCAGGACAAAGAAGAGTAATGAGCTTTGGTTAAATACGTTGAGCAATTTGAATGTGAAAACTATGGACAGTCTTTACAAAAAATATGATATAGAGCCAATGTCAAATGATCCTTGGATTAAGGGATATACAGCAGGCTCAGATGATCATGCAGGTTTGTTGATAGGCAAGACATATACTTTTGCAGATGTGAAGAGTACCAGTGAATTATTGGATGCAATTCGTAATAAGAAAACAATAGAGGGTGGAAGGCATAATAATTATAAATCATTAGCTTTCACAGTTTATAAGATAGCTATTGATTTTTCCAAGCAAAAGCAGGGAAGTTTGCCCAATTTGCTTTTAAACAATTTTTCAGAGTACTTATTTTCCAATAAGAGTAGTGGATTTGCAGAGAATTTGAGGTTAAAGTACTATTTGAATAAGAATAATCGCAAGAAATCGTTGGTGAAAAAGTATATGTATGATCTGTTAGAGAGTTTGAAGAGCAAGAATGAAGGGCCGGTTGATGACAGGTTTGATACAATTTATGGTAAATTGTCTGATGTTTTGGATGAGTTGTTGAAGAATATTTTGAACTCGGTGAATAATTCATTTAAGAAGTTTGATTATGATGATATTTTCAAGAGTTTAACGGCAGTATTACCGGGAGTATTTCTATCATTACCATTTTTTACAACTTTAAAGCATATGTATCATAACAGAGAGTTACGTAACCAGATTCAGGAGAAGTATTTAAACGGGAAGTCACATAACAAGGAGAAGGCGATTCTTTGGTTTACAGACACTTTGAATGATTTGAATGGAGTTTCAGTAACAGTGAAGCAATTAGGTTGGACAGCTTTTCGCTTTAAGAAGAATTTGAAGATAGTATCCATATTAGAAAAAAATGAAATAACACAGGAGATTCCGCCCAATTACATTAATTTAAGTTCCATAATGGACTTTTCTTTACCGCATTATGAGAGTTATAAGGTCAGGATTCCTTCGATAATGAAATCAATATCTGTTTTGGTTGATTTGGATCCTGATGAGATAGTGATATCGACACCTGGGCCAATAGGAATGTTGGGATTATTTTTAGGGTATTTATTAAATATAAAAGTAACAGGTATTTATCATACGGATTTTCGAAATCAGTATGAGCAGATCAATGATGATGATTCGTCAGGTAAAATGATCGAAGATATGAGTAACTGGTTTTATTCGAGATGTGATGTTATCAGTGTGCCGACATTTGAATACATGGATTTATTGGAAAAGCGTGGTCTGGAACGGCATAAGATGGTTTTGTTCAGAAGAGGTCTTGATAATGATGTATTTAAACCGGTAAAAGTGTATAAGCATGTAAACAAGACATGGAAATTTGCAAAAGGTTTTAACATGTTGTTTGTAGGAAGAATTTCCAAAGACAAAAATTTGGATTTTCCCACAGATTTGCACAAAGAGCTATGTAAAAAATATGAAAAGGTGACTTTGATATTAGCAGGAAACGGGCCGTATTTAGATGCAATGAAGGCAAAGACAAATAATGACAGCAGTGTTGTTTATTTGGGGAAAGTGGATAAGTATCAATTAGCAGAACTATATACCTGGTCAGATGTATTTGTATTTCCCAGCATAACAGATACTTTTGGAATGGTAATATTAGAGGCACAGGCCTGCGGATTACCCTGTATTGTATCGAATATGGGCGGGCCAAAGGAAATCATCATTGACGGGACAACGGGATATGTAGCAAATCCGGGTAATTTTGAGGAGTGGGTAAGCAGGGTATCATATTATTTTGAGTTAAAGCAGAATAAACATGCTCAATACCAAAGAATAAGAGAAGAATGCCACAAGCATGCGAGTTATGATTCTGACTGGAAACGAACCCTGAATGATTTTTTTCAGGATCATCCCAAAGAAGATCAGTATAATATGAATCCATCACCAAAAAAGGAAATACCAGCGTGGTAGGAGAAGTTTTTAGTTGAGAGTTGTTGTATTAATGGGTGAGCAGGGAACAGATTACATTAGCATAAATGATTTGGAGGCTCGTTTAATGAGACATCCTATCAACGGCAGAAATATTGCATATAATATTCAACATGCATCAAATTAAGCTGGAAAAACTTCAAAAACCCCATCCGTTAACACCTCAAACAAAGCCGTAATAGCCCAAAAATAGCCACAAGAAGGACAAAAACGGAAGTGGAATCATTGGTATATAAGGCTTCAAAATTTAAAAGAGTATGAGAAGAAGACCACAAGCAACTTTAAGAGTTTTTAGACTGGAATCATTAATAAAAAAAGGTGCAGGATTTTGGACTGCACCTTTTGGGAAATTATTTTTTAGATCTTAAATTTAGCGACTAATTGTTTCAGATTATTCGCTAAAGAAGACATATCAGAAGCTGTTCTGTTGACATTGGAAGCATTTATCGCTGTGTCGTTAGCTGTGACAGAGATACTGGAAATATTCTTGGCAATATCATTGATACCTTTACTAATATCGCTGGTGTTTGTTGTGATCGCTGTAGAAGCTTTGTTCACTGCATCAGATTGCTTGGCGATATCGCTGGTTACACGTGCAGACTGAGTTATGACTTCTGCGATAGTATTTACACCGGTACCTGCCTGCTGGGCATTTTCGGAAACCTTCTGTGCTGAATACTCAATTTCTCGTGTTGAATCTCCTACAAGCTTGGCACTGTTGGCAGCCTGAGCAACTGATCTGGCGATCTCATTTGTGGTGGTGGATTGTTCATCGACACTGCTGGCAATCAAATTACTAATCTGATTCAGATCCTGAATGGTCACTGCGATATCAGATATGGATTTTACAGCAGTTTTGGTTGCATTCTGAACTTCATCGATCTGATGGGCGATTTTATCAGTTGCTTCTGCAGTTTGCTTAGCCAGTTCTTTTACTTCGTTGGCCACAACTGCAAAACCTTTGCCCGCTTCACCTGCACTTGCAGCTTCTATGGTGGCATTAAGTGCCAGCATATTGGTCTGATCTGCAATATCATTAATGACTTTGACAATTTTCCCGATCTCATTGGCAGATTTGTTCAGTTGTTCGATGAGTAAGGTAGTTTTCTGAGCCTTATCATTAGCATCATTAGAAACCTTATTGGCCTTTTGAGTATTCTTAGCCACTTCCTTTAAGGAAGCACTCATTTCTTCGATTGCTGAGGCGGAATTATTGACTCCGTAAACAAGATTTTCAACATTGCGGGTAACATCTTCTATATTGCGGACAACAGTATGAATTGAGCTTACCACATCATTAACATGAGATTTGATCTCTTCTGAAGTTGAGGCGGCATTGGCTATTTTGTAAGACATATTGTCTATAGAAGAAGCCACATTTCTGATAGAAGTAGCGGTACCTTCGGTTGAGTTGGCAATGACAAGGGCATTCTGTCCCATATCACGGGTTGACCGGCTGACATTGTCCGTTTGCTTGGACATGTCATTAGCTTGTCTGACCATATTTGTAGAAATATTCAGCAAACCCTGGGAGGAAGAAGACAGAGTTACGGTTGTCTTAGTAATATCAGTGATGATTTTATGAATTGTATCAATGAAATCATTTACATTTGTAGCTAGTTCACCGAGTTCATCTTCTGTTTCAACCTCAATTCTTTTTGTAAGATCTCCATTTCCCTGTGCAATATCCTGCACCATAGCGAGGATATTTTTTAAGGGGGAGATGATCAGTTTTTGGGAAATCAAATTGCTATAGTAGAAGGAGATAATGACGACCAGGATGAACACACCAAAGACCATGAAAATTCCTCTGACTGCTCTGTTTTTCTGAGTAGTCATATTGGCTTCAGCCTTGGCAATTTGCTTATCCAGGAAGGAATTAATGTTTTCAGTTAACTCAGTTTGGATTTTATTAATAGCTTGTGCTGAAGAGGTTAGCTCGGGAGTTTGTTCACCATTTGCTATTCTGGAATAGGTTTCTTTGGCACTGGAATAGAATTTGGCGTACTTTTCCTTCATTACAGATAATTCAGCCTTGTTTGCTTCAATTTCCTGTGCAATAACGGCCATTTCTTCGAGAGATTTTGTTATTTCAGCTCCAATGGTATTAGCCTGATCCAAAGCATCTTTGTCACCTAACAAAATAGCATTTTCATACAATTTTGTTTGTTTATTAAAGGAATTAGACAAAGTATTGCTCTTGATGGAGAGTGGGAAGTCCACCATTTTTAATTCGATCAGATTTTGGGACAACAAAGTGTTAGAAACAAAAGTGATCATTGTCGAAATAAAAAATCCCAGAAAGGCTATTCCCAGGCAAAGCCAAATCTTGGAGCGGATACTCTTCAGTTTAATCATTATTACCTCATTTTATAGTTATTTTCTTTACTGTACCGTCCACTTCACCAGCAGAGACATAACCGATAGCACCGGGAGTGGAGGCAACGAAAGCTTTGATTTTTTCGTCAGATGCAAATTCAGCGGGAGGCGTTCCTGTTCCTGTAAAGACTGCTTTTTTCCAGTAAGTAGAAAACTGCAGCGAGTTCTTTTTCATAATTTCTTTAAGAAAAGCTTCATGGGCAGGTCCTTCTTTTAAGATGGCAAGATTTGCTTTAGCTCCTCCGTCAAAGGAGGTTTTCTTGCCTAGAAACAAGTTTTCCAGATCTGCTTTACTGATCGAGGATACGGCATTACCTTTGTTGACAATTACAGCAAAATCTTCAGCAAATATTAAGGTGGAAAGGAGAGCTATAGCTATTGTAAGTAGTATAATTTTTTTCATGTTTTTCTCCTTTTAGAAATTGAAGGACATCTTAGCCATGGAATATGACCAGTCTTTTTCCCAGGATTCTACAGTATTCCAAGGATTATTATCAGGGTTCATGACATCGCCATAGGATTTGAATACTCCATCAACAAAGTGATGTTCTGCCTTAAATGTCCATTTATCATTAATGTCGTATCTGACACCCAATCCGATATCTGTTTTTTCTCTCATCCAATCCTGATTTAAATTAGGTAAAGATAGAATTGTCGGTGGTTTTATTTCGTCTATCTCGCAATAATCATATAAACCAGTGATAGTTAAATTATCAAGAACTGAATATGATAACATCCCATAATAGTAAATGTCTTTTCTTAAAAAGTAGTTTACATCTTCTATATCAATATTAAAGCTTGTTTTGCAATATTCAGCAGCAAGAGTAGCGGGGCCAAAAGTGTATTCCAGTGAAAAACAGGATCTGTCTGGAACTCCGCCAGTCTTTTTAATAGAGCGTTTTACAGTTTCTTCATAAGTTTTAAATGTTGTTGCTCCGGTGGGAACAATAACATCATATTCTAGAAAAATGCCACCATCATCTATCAAGTTACCTTTAAAATGCATATAAGATCCTCCCAATTTGAGTCCACTTAGCATTGTATTCCATAAAAGTGTTCCACCCCAATACTCCTGAGTACGAACAACAGTGCCAGAGGATTCTTTATATGGAGAACCTGTATTTGTAGGAGTTACAGAAATCATGTCCGGGGTTAATGCACCATTTGAAAGAGATGCATATTTGTATTTTATTGCCATAACATCGGTTGTTGCGTAACTGTTGATCAACGCTGGAATGTTAGACCCCTTTAAATATCCTAATATGGTGCAATAATGAGCAATACCATTTGTAGTTTTCATTAAGAGTTCGTCTTTATTAAAATCAATTGTCCCGATAAAACCATTATAATCCAAGTCCCCGGCAGCACTGGCAGGGATATTTCCATATAAGCCTACACCCTGATAGGATAAGAAATAACTCCGAAACTGCTCATCATAAATTGACTGCGGTAACATAGCCATTGGTCTCAAAATATCTGTATCACGGCCTTCGTTATAAAGTCCGAAAGGTAATTTCACCTTACCTACTCTGAGTCCGAGATAGTCTTTAAATCTGTAATCAGCAAATCCCCAGTCCAGTTTGATCTCATTATTATTGATATCACCAAACTGTCTGCCCAGAATCTGAGTTCCGATTCTAAGTTTATCTGTAGCCTGGGTAGTAATTACTAACCCCATTTCCCCTAATTCAAATGAACCTTTAGTACTGTTGGGTACTAAAAAAGCATTGCTGGTGGACGTAATGAACGATTGCGAAATAAACCCATGCACCTTTAAATTGTCCAAAGCATTTTGTGCGAAACAACTCATAGTTAATAACAATAACCCGATCATGATAATCGACATCTTTTTCATAAAATCCTCCCTACTTAATTTAATCAAAGATTTATAGAAAAACAGTCATATGTCAAGGTAAATCTAAAATTTCTTTGAAATCCGCAGTTTTATGCATTTGATATTTGTGAGGGATAAGAGAGAAATTACTGATTTGATACTCACTATTCAGCTCTCACCACTAACCATTAACCAATGTCATTAACTTAAGAAGAAATAAGGACAAACTATTATTTAACCACCCCGTCAGGGATTAGCATCCAGCAATATTTTGCTGCCACCCCTCCGAGATGGAGGGGAATTTGAGGATGGGAAAGCTTAAGTCAACGACATTGGACACCTCACACCTAATTATAAACATTGACTTTCCTGCAAGCTTATCTTAAATGGGAAAAAAGGCAGGTGATATGCACGCATTGAAGCTTAGAATCGAGAATTCTCTGAACCTATTTCAGGAGATTTCCGGAGCGTTATTATTAAAAGAAGATCAAATCCAAAGTTTATATAGACTCAGTGATGAATTAAAATCAGAGGCATCTCTTGCCAGTATAAGGCTTGATCCCTATTGGCCCAAGTGGACCAGTCCCTGGTGGAAAGTGATCCTTCTGCATGAAGTGGGGTATAAGCATCTAATTCCCAGAGATTTTCTGGATAATTTCATTGAAATCATTGATGCTCATTATCTGCATCTATTTCCGCTGACTAAGGAAGAAATTCCAGAGGGATGTGATCCATATAGGGGTATTTTGTGCCAGTGTGCCCTTGGAAATATGTATAAAGTTTTAGAAGAATGTGGTTTTAATGTCCATTTTTGTCTCTCCTGGTGGTTTGATTGGTTTAATAAATACCAATTGCCTGATGGTGGATACAATTGTGAAGAATCAGCTTATAGTGGCAGCTTGAAGAGTTCCTTTCTTTCCACGATTCCCATGTTGGAAGCGATGCTGGTTGTTTTTCGTAAGACACAGGATGTAGCAATCAAAGCACTGTTACAAAAAGGTGCCAATTATATGCTCAAACATGGCTTGTACAAATCAACAAAGGGTGAGATTATCGATGAAGCCTGGCTGCAAGCATCTTTTCCCCGGTTTTATGATTATGACATATTGCGTGGTTTTTCTTTTATCGTGGAATGGGCATTCCAGACAAAATCCGAGCTTCCAGCTGATATTGTAGCTGATTGTCTCGACCGCATCGAAGGTACTATTTGCCAGAATGGATTTATTATTCTGGGAAAAAACAAAATCAGCAGAGAAGGCAGTCTTTTTTACTCAGATGAGAAGTGGACGTGGAAGGAGCAGTCTGAATCCTTTACAGCACTGGATTTATTTGGACAGGAAAATGATATGTCTGTTCCTTTGACGGTAAAATGGTATGATACCCTCAAGAAGTTAGATAAGGTAGTGCTGGTTTAAAAGATAATAAATAAAGTAATCTTTCCCGGGCAGACTCTGGAGTCTGCCCTTTTTCGTTACCCGTCACTCGTTACTTGTAACTCGTCTCTTTTCACACTCCTCAAAATAACTATTGACAGCCGACTATTATTAACATGAAGTGCATTAACTCGGCCTGCTTAACAATTGTTTAAGTTGGGTTAATTTTGTTATCAGGAGAATAAATGAAAAAACTATTGATTCTATTGCTATTTATTGTTTGTAACTGGGCAGTATTACTTTTTGCTCAGGATGAAATTTGGATGATTCCTGCAGAAGTTTATGAATTTTATGAGACATCAACAGATGCTAAAAGTTTAGCTTTAGGGCAAACATCCTTACTCAATTCAACAGCAGGAAGTTATTTATATGATAATCCGGCTATGCTTGGTAAGTTAACCAAATCTTATATTAGTTTTGCCTTTCTGATTGCATCAGCAGATGACAAATATACTTTTACGGTACGTGATCAGTACAATTCTGTCATGGAATATACAGAAAAAGGTAAATATAGCAATCCCACTCGGTATTTACCATTAACCATTAGTACTTACATTAAAACAAAAAAACATAATAATATTGGATTATCCATCGGGTATAGAAAATTATACGACTATTCTTATGACCGTAAAGAAAAATTTTATCAGTACAAGTATGAGAGAAATTTCGATGGTGGTGTCAATTTTCTTACAGTTGGTACCGGTACAAAAATTATGAAGAATCTATATGCAGGTTTCAACTATAACTTGGCTATAAATAATTCCAATAATTACAAATATAGAAAAGATGACTTTTATAATGCTTTTTGGTACACGGAGGATTCTAGTGAGAAAATTAAAGGAATGTTTACTACCTTTACTTTATATGGAAATCTCTTACCCCAAGTGGAAACTTCCATTAGCGTTCGACCGGCTTATAAACTCAAGTATGAACTAGAGTTAGAAGCTAGAAATAGTGCCAATCAAAGTGCAGAATATGTATCAAGTTATTCGGTAAAAAATCCTGCTAAATATACCATAGGGGTTAATCTAAAACCTTCGAAACTAATTGATCTTTGTTTTCAATGGAATAATGTACCTTTGAAAGAATACAAAGTCGATTTTGGTAATACCAGTTATGATTTGTACAATAAAAAGTCACTTACCGGGCATAATCTGAGATTCGGATGCTCCTTAAATACAAAATATCCCTTGAGAATTGGTTATTTTGTGGATAATATTCCATACTACAATCAGGAAGTTGTTAATAATGGACTCCAGGCAGAAATTGACAATGCTCCTGTCGCATTGAAAGGACTAATATTTGGATCAGGATTTAAAGGGAGAAGATTTACATTAGATGTTGCATATGCCCTGATAGATACAAAATATGATACTTGTTGGAACAGTGAAGAAGATGGCCAATTTTATCCAGCCAGTTATGAATACTCAGGTAGTAAAGTACTTGTAACCCTGGAATACGGATTTTAACCCGAACTGTGCAGCAGAATCTTTACAACCTGGATGAATCTAATGAATTTGAGAGACTTACAACCTCACTCACCATATATTTATTATATAACCTCGTCGATTGCAAGCTCTCAATTTTCACGATCTTCGACCCAGCTTGCAAACCTCTACTGCACAATCCGGGTTTAATTAAATTTTTCGGGCAGATTTCACAGTCTGCCCTTACTCTTCACTCGTCACTTGTTACTCGTTACTTGTCACTCATCTCAAATTTAAGGAGTTTTTATGTTCAAACTGATACTTTTACCAATTTGCATTATATATATGGTCTTGTGGATTAATCCAGTTTTTGCTGAAGAATTCTTCTGGTTTTATGAAGCTTCTGTTGATGCTAAAAGCCTTGGTCTGGGGCAAACTTCTCTGCTGAATTCGAGTGAAGGTTCTTATTTATACGATAATCCTGCTAAGCTTGGATTGCTCAAAGAAACTCATTTGAGCCTTAATTTAAGGTATATGCAGGAAAAAGAAACAACAGTTTTTACAGGATCAGCCAACCCTGTATATAATTATGATCTTAAGTACCCCAACACGATCAGGATCGCACCTTTTACGGTAAGCTTCAACACCAAAATATTCTCGCAGAATGGTTTAAGTGTCGGAATCGGTTATCGTAAACTGTATGATTATCAGTTTGAAAAAAGTGAAGGGACCGATGTACATGTTAGGGAAAGTGATATAAAAACAGGGGTAAATTTCCTTAGTTTTGGTTTGGGAACTGAACTGCACAAGAAAGTTTATGCCGGTTTCAACTGGAATTTTGCGGTTAACAACAAATACGAATACTCAGAGGTGGAAGAACATATTGAGAATGGATATTCATACACTGATAAGAATAAAGAAGAGATCACGGGGAGTTATGTTTCCTTTGCTTTAAATTATACACCTCTTTCTTTTCTGGAATTAGCCGGGAATTTAAGACCAGGTTATTCTTTGGAATCAAAATCCACTGTGACTCAAACTGAGTCTCAAAACTCTATAGTTCAAGTTTCAAAATCCACAGCCACACTATCCATTCCGACGAAAATTACGTTAGGGATTAAGGTAAAACCTATACAATTGCTGGATCTAACCTGTGAGTATAACAATAATACCTTTAGTGAATATAAGATAAAAGATTACTCCTTATATAATTGGAAATCCAAAGAGGGTAGCAATTGGAGATTTGGCATGGCACTAAATACCTGTGTTCCTATTCGATTCGGCTATTTTATGGATAGTATCGGCCTTTATGATGCAAAATTTGATCCTGCCGATTCCACCGGGTTTAAGGTTATCAAAGATAATAACCCACTCACGATAAAAGGATTTACTCTTGGCACAGGTCTAAAAATAACTAAAAGTTTAAATGCTGATCTGGGTTACTGTTACGCAAAATTTGCTCAGAAAAATACAAAGAGTTATTCATACCTTACTGAGGATTATAAATACACCACCAAATTGGATTATTCAGCTCATAAACTTCTTCTGACCCTGGAGTATGTGTTTTAGTTTAGTGTACACCCTTAACCTTGGGAAGAGGTGCTTTTCGGGAAATGGACATACTGGACTTTATGGACTCGAGGGACAATTCTCAAAACAAAAAATATTCCAATCCTTTTCTTGACACAGGACGAAAACCTTATATTTTTTAATTAAAGGATAAATGTTTACAAAAATACTCAATATAGAGGAGGACAAATGCCGAAAGTTAAAGTCAACGGCGTTGAAGTAGAAGTTCACAAAGGGACGAAGATTCTGCATGCAGCAAAGAAAGCAGGATTTGAGGTACCGTCACTATGTTATCATCAGGATTTACCAGCTACGGGAAACTGTGGTGTATGCGTCGTAGAAGTTGGTAAAGGCAGAATCGTCAGAGCCTGTACAACCGAAGTCGAAGAAGGAATGGTTATCACAACTCATTCCAAAAAACTTATTGATTTGCGTAAAACAAGTATGGAGATCATCCTCTCCAATCATCCCAATAATTGCCCTGAATGTATAAAAAATGGCCATTGCGAATTACAGACTTTGGCTCAAAAGCTCAATATTAAAACCAATATTCTTCCCAACATCCCCCGGACAAAGACAGAGAAAGATGAATCATCTCCCTCAATCACGTTGAGTCCAGGTTACTGTATCCAGTGCGGAAGATGTGTGCATGTCTGCGGAGAGATCCAAAATGTGCATTGTCTGGAAAACTCCTATCGCGGGTTTGATACTTTTGTCGGACCTTCTTTCGGACGTAAACTGGAAGATTCCGAATGCGTGAAATGCGGCCAGTGTTCTTCCCATTGTCCTGTTGCGGCAATTTATGAGTCAGATGATGCAGATGAAGTCTGGGCTGCTCTGAGTGATCCGGATAAGATCGTCATCGCACAGGAAGCACCTGCAGTGAGAGTGGCTCTGGGCGAAGAATTCGGCATGAAAATCGGAACCAATGTAGTGGGGAAGATGTACACAGCTTTGCGTCAAATTGGGTTTGACTATGTGTTCGACACCAATTTCGGTGCAGATTTGACCATTATGGAAGAAGCTTCCGAATTTGTTGACCGTTTTAAGAATAAACCTGAATCCTTCCCGATGATCACAACCTGCTGTCCTTCCTGGGTGGATTATCTGGAAAAATTCTATCCTGAAATGATCCCGCATTTTTCTTCAGCCAAATCCCCGCATCAAATGGTGGGAGCGATGGTGAAAACCTGGTGGGCGAAGAAGATGAATATTAATCCCGACAAGATTTTCCTGGTCTCAGTCATGCCTTGTACAGCCAAGAAATATGAAATAGAGAGAATGGAAACCATGTATGCGTCCGGTCATAAGGATGTCGATGCGACGATTACAACCCGGGAATTAGCCAGAATGATCAAGCAAGCCGGGTTGGATTTTGCTCATCTGCCTGATGGTGTGGCCGATGATCCAATGGGTGAATATACAGGTGCCGGAACTATTTTTGGTGCCTCCGGCGGTGTGATGGAAGCTGCTCTCAGAACAGCTTACTATTTACTGACAGGAACAGATCTGACCGACCCCAATATCAACTTTGTGCGTGGTTTACCAGGAATTAAAAAAGGTATTATCAATGTAGCCGGATTTGATGTGAAGATCGGTGTTGCTTCGGGACTGGGAAATGTTTCCATCCTGATGGAAGAGATCAAAGATGCAGAAGCAAAAGGCCTTCCAGCACCTTATCACTTCATCGAAGTCATGGCTTGCCGTGGTGGTTGCGTGGGCGGAGGCGGACAGCCTTATGGTACTACTAACCAGATCAGACTGCAAAGAGCTAAAGGTCTTTACAAGGAAGATGAGCATATGACACTCAGACATTCTCATCATAATCCTTCCATCAAGAAAATCTATGAGGATTTCCTGGAAAAACCTAATTCCCATATTGCTCATAAACTGCTGCATACAACCTATATCCCCAGGCCGGTGAAACTCTAATATAGTTGAGAGTTGACAGTTGAGAGTTGACAGTGGGGGGAGGAAGATCCCTTGATACTAACAATTGCAACCAAATGACATAGTGCTATAAGTACAATAAATTAAGGGCTGACTTTAGGGTCAGCCCTTTTTTTGTGTAGTGGTGGGGAAAAGGACAAAATGGACTAGATGGACTGTATGGACAATATGGACATTGACAGGTGTCAGGTGTCAGTGGGGAAAGGGCTAATCATTGTAGAGACAGGGCATGCCCTGTCTCTACTGTACAATCTATTATTTTTAATCACGGAGTAATTTGCAGGAAGGTTGCCTGAGTTAGATTTGAGGATGTCAGTAAATAAATATTGACATTTTGAAGGACAATTGAATAAATTTATCCATGAGTCAGGCAGGAGTAAATTTTATGAAAAGTATATTATCAGGCATAGTGTTAATTGCATTAACAACTTGGTGTTTTGCTCAACTGGAATGGGATGAGCCCACCTTACTTAGTTCTGTGGAGAGATCGTTTTTAGGGGGACAGACTGCAACAGATGACGGAATTATGCAAGTCTGTCAGCAGTTGAATACTAACAAAGACTATGATCTTTATCTGAAAAAAGTCTCTTCAACCGGAGTTCTTACGTGGCCAGAGGGATATCCTCTCATCCAGAAACCGGGTAATCAGATAGATGCTTCCATTGTAAAAACCACTGATAACAGTTATATATTAGTTTGGGTTGAAGCTTCCTGGACATCCTATGGAGACATTTATGCCCAAAAAATCAATGCTCAGGGACAGGAATTATGGCAGACTGGGGGAATTGCTGTCTGTAATAATGAAAGTTCTCAAGGCAAGCCTAAGATTTTGGCGGATAATTCCGGAGGGGCTTTTATCTGTTGGGAGGACCACAGGAATAATTCCAAAGATATTTATACAGCTCATTTGAATTCCTCTGGGAATGATGTTTGGACAGATAATGGCATGCGAATTACAACAACTAATGAAAATCAAACTGATAATATATTTTCTGACGGGAATAATGGAATTTATCTTAGTTACGGAAATTATTGGATGTATGATTATGGTTACAGGAGTTTTAATCTTTGCCGGGTAAATTCCGGGGGTATTATCTCAGACACTCTGAGTATCGTCTGTAATCCCATATATAGTCCCGGGAAGTTGATTCGCCTCCAGAATAATAGTTTTGTCTTTGGCAATTCAGAAGGACTTGTTTGCATTGACACCAATCTGAATATTACAGGTCAATATGACTCTCCCGGATTGTATGAGAGTATCCTTCCGGCTGAAGGCGGGTATTTTTTAATGATATACAATTTCGAAGGATACTGGACAATCCAAAAAGTATCTTCTGTTGATGGTCTCAGTGTCTGGACGAATGGGGGAACTCCCTTTCAAATTGTCTCTATTCCTATGGATGAGTCTTATTATGTTAAATCATGCGATCTGTTTTTATACAATAATGTTTATTACTACTATTATGAATTAACCTATAGCTATCCTTATTCTTCTCAAACCTACATTAACTTCCGCAAGATTGATTTAAATGGTAATATTTTGAATTCTGATTCGGGAAGGCCAGATGATATCCATTACATAAACGGGATTCTGACCGACAATGTTATTTACATTACCTCGTCATATACTTCATACAAAATAAGACTTTCTGAACCTGAGACCATGGAGAATATCGCTACTATTGATCTGCTGTCGATTAATTCAGAAAAACTGACCGGTTTCAGAAGCTGTGAACTGAATAATGAGAACTTACTCCTGATCCAAAAGACAATAGATGGGAACGAACGTGCTTTAATCCAAGTTGTGAATAACAGTGGAAGCACTCAATTTGCTTTACCGGGGTTTCTCATGAGTCAGGTTTACGGTACTTTCGTCAACTTCAACCTGCTGAACGATAATCTCCTACTTTCCACGAGTTATACTTATATGGACTTCCCTTCTTGCAATTATGTAACGGTTTCACGAATTTATATTCTGAATGAGCAGGGAGCAATCTTAGATCAGAGGGATGTTACAGATTATGGAGATTTTCAGCATGGAATATCTTCTTATTTTATGGGAAGTGGTCAGAATTATGACTGGGTGATGCATCAGGATAGAGATCAAAAATTATATTTAAACAGAATTAACGGATCAACCATAGAGTGGGGTAATACAGAAAAAGCAATTCTCAATGATAGTCAGCCGATATATATTGGGAATAATTATGTTGTGGGTAAGCAATGGAACTCCACCTACCCTAAATTAATCCTGAAAAAGTTTACTGATGATGGAAATACTGCTCCTAGCTGGAATGAGGAAGGAGTTGTTCTTAAAGAATTAAATGATCAGCAAACCGATATAAAAGTCTTTACATATCTGACCAATCATGGTCTTTTAGTACTTTGGCAGGAGGCTTTGTCTGATTCAACCGGCAGTCATGGTTATCATACTTTTCAGGCACAGTTGATCAATCCGGATAATGGACAGCAGTTGTGGCAAAATAATGGAATCCTCCTGGCTGATTATGTAATTTGCCCCAAGCCTATATATGAAAATGAAACTTTGTATTTATCTGTGATTGACAGAGATTATGCCGGAAGCAGTAAG
>CAYQPF010000084.1:0-21877 GCA_964419225.1 uncultured Candidatus Cloacimonadota bacterium
GTTAGCAGCACCTGACTCATAATCAGGGGGTGTTTGGTTCAAGCCCAACTGGGCCCACTAGAAATCAAGCACTTACAGATTATTTTGTAGGTGCTTTTTATATTTTTAGAGCTATTTCAGGCAGGTTTAGTATGCTTTGTGTAAACCAATGTGTAAACCAGTGTTCACAATCTAACTAAGTGATGAACACAACTGTAGAAGTAATTTGTTATCGCTCAAAAACACTAGCCGATGGCAAATCCCCGTTAATGTTGAGATTAACTAAAAATCGCAAACGTAAATATCTCAGTTTGCATATGTCTGTCAACCCAATATTTTGGGACTTCAATAAAAATAAACCTAAAAGAAATTGTCCTGATAAAGAGGCTATTAATAAAATAATTGAACTTAAAATTCAGGCATATCAAAAGCAAATAACTGATTATACGACTGAGGAAAAAGATTTTACCCTTAATACATTAGTTACAAAGGTTTCCAAACCTGTGATTATGACAACATTTGGAGCATACATCGACCACTATCTGTCAATTCTTAAGGCTGAAACAAGGATTGGATATGCTAAAACATTTGAAGAGCTAAAATTCTCAATTGAACACTATTATAAAACACTAGATTTTTATTTTTCAGATATTGATTATCAATGGCTCAACGGTTACGAGTTATGGTTAAGGAAAAGGAATAATTCTGAGAATACTATTGGGATAAGATTCAGAACACTCAGAGCTCTTTACAACAAGGCATTAATTAATAATATGGCTAAAACAGAGAGTTATCCATTTAGGCAATACAATGTAAGCCGATTGCATGAAGAGACTGCTAAACGGTCAATAACAAGGGATAGCATCAAAGAAATCATTGCGTTTGATGTCTCTACTATCCCAGAAGCAAAAATAAAAGAATTACAGCTAAGCAAGGATATCTTCCTGTTTAGTTACCTTGGCTGTGGTATGAATTTGACCGACATTGCTATGGTAAGGGAGAGGAATATTGTAGATAACAGGTTGACGTATAATAGACAAAAAACAGGTAAGCTCCTCTCCTATTCCCTTCAGCCTTTAGCTCTTGAAATTATTGAAAGGAACAGAAAGTCTATGAGCTCAAATAATGATTATATATTTCCAATTTTGTTCGAAGAAAGACATATTTCTCCTACTCAAATAAGGGATCGAATCAAAAAATTGAATAAGGTAATTAACGGTTCATTAAAAATCATTGGTAATCAATTAAATATCCCCATCAAGCTTACTACCTATGTAGCACGGCATTCATTTGCAACTGTTTTAAAACGCTCTGGTGTATCAACAGCAATAATATCGGAATCTTTGGGGCATAGCTCCGAAAAGGTGACTCAAATATATCTTGATAGCTTTGAAAATGAGCAAATTAATAAAGCAATGGAATTCCTGGTATAATTTAGAGCTTTTATTCAAATTTTCAAGTTAACTTAGAAATCCATGCTTGACTTCCTTTGTTTAGTAAAATAGATAAAGGAAGTTTTTCAATAATTTAAAATAGATGCAACTAATTTGTCCATACACGCACTTACTTTTATATCTTTGAAAATTAAATGCGTTTTTTATGTTTCAATTTGGGAATTATGAAATACTTTATCGCTCTTCCCCTACCTTTGATGACGGGACAGACAGAGTAGTACAATACATTCAAGGAGCAGCTTATAATGCTAGTGAGCAAGATCTTTCATATGAGATTCATTGGAAAGGGAATATCGTTAATAGTGAAATCGAAAAAGTAAGCATTCTTGTTGAAAACAACAGTCTTAAACTCGGTGATATATTTTTTTCATCCCCATATGGTATCATCAAAAAAAACAGGACTGGAATTGGTGCAACTACGTTAGAGTTGAGATCAAAAAGAAACAGTATAATAGTAGTCCCAACAAGATCAATAGCATACAATAAAGCATTATCAGGTAGAGAGGATAATGGCCATTGGAAATACCTTTATGTTGGGAGCAGATTTGAAGGAATTGCTGATGGAATACCATCAATAAATGAATATTTATCAGATACTTCGATTGCTAATAAAAAATTATTAGTTGTTGCGGACAGTCTTAAAAGGGTAATTAATACTATAGGTAATAATGTCTATGACAACTATTTTCTTATGATAGATGAAATTGATTCATATCAATCAGACTCTACATATCGACCAATCCTAGAAGATGTGATGGATTATTATTTTCGCTTTAGATACTCTATGAGGTGTTTGGTATCTGCTACAATAAATGAATTTTCAAATCCAAAAATCAATGCTGAAACAATAATAGAACTCACTTACAGTGAATCTGCCACAAGAATTATCAAGACAATTCACACAAATAATCCAAATGCTATTGCAAAGGATAACATTCAACATATATTTTCAACAACGAGTGATAAGATATTAATTGCATACAATAAAATAACCAATATCAAACAAATTATTAATGGGCTTACTGAAGAATGTAAAAGTGAATGTGCAATTTTATGTAGTGCTGCAAGTAAGAGAAGAGCAGGGGAATACTATCGAGAACTAATTGAAAATAGTCTCCCTAAAAGAATAAACTTTATAACCTGCACTTATTTTGTCGGAATTGATATCGATGAAAGATACAATTTGATTTCAATTTCAAATACAGAAAAATATTACACTACTCTTTCTATTGAGAAAATAACTCAAATTGCAGGAAGATGCAGGCATTCTCAAGGATTGATAAGTGAATTAATCATTTATAATACTGAAGCATATAATAGCATAAAAAATCCCGAGGATTACAAAAGAGAAGCATTGGTATTAGCAGAAGATTTAAGTACCCTAATTAGCCAAATAGATTACCTAAAAGATAAATATAATGAATTAATGGGAAATCAATTTCTATATGTAAAGGATGATATTATCAGTAAGGCTACAGTCAAAATATCCACAAATGAAGTAAATGTTCTTAGAAAGGATATTAATGGGGCTTGCGTGATATCATTCTTTAATATTGATGCCCTTTATGAATTTTATAAGTTAAAACAAAATTTATACTCATCAATTGAACAGTTAAATAATGAGTTGGAAGGTCAAGGCAACCAAATAATCACCTCTACTCACTACCAAGATGTAACCCCTGAAGAAAATGAGATAAATCAAAGAGTTATTGCTGAAATGAGGGAAATTGAGGAAGATGAGGTTGAAGAACTAATCAGTAAAATATTGGAATTGTATGAAAATAACATGCTCAATGACTTTGAAATAACGAGACTCTCGATTTCCAATCTATCGCCTATATGTAAAAATTTTATTGGACGTTTTAAAGATCTTTATCATTACATCCCTATTAATCAGCTAACTTCTAAATTAAAAGAAATTACAAATTTTAAAGAATATCGCAGTCTATTTAATTCAGCAATATTTTGGTCTTTAGATAATAACCATCCTTTCAAACAAAAAATTCAGAGCGAATTTACATCTGGGACAAGATACACGAAGCGGATGGTAATCCAAAAAACAAATGCTGTCATAAACTATCACCTCAATAAAACTCTAGATGATATTCCTGCAATAAATTACATAAATCAGCTTTGCAGCTTAACTAGAGGCAATAGTATGGGGACAACATACACTGTTAAAACTGTTAATACATACAATCCACAAAATTTTGAAGGACAGCCAGTGACAACAATACCAAGCGACACACGATTAGATCGATTATTTAAGTTTGGTAGAGAATAAGGCTAGAGGCTCCCACGCACTTACCTTATACAAATACTTAAACTAGAAGCGTAGTCAGATAGATATCAAAATAGTATTTTAAATTTTTTTCTCTCGAGCGCTATATATATCCAAAGAAGACCCCCCTAATTAAGAAAAATTGGTGAGTCCCCCTGGCATAAATTATTTATGGTAAATTAGTAGGTTATTAGATTATTATTTAATTTCTTACATATCTTTTAGCATCCAAAGTTGACCAGCATGAATCTTAAAAATCAGATAGGCAATAAGGCCTAAACACAAATATTCACTTTATTATTTCATAATTAATACCAGGGCTACTCATTGAGTGGCCTTTATTATTTCATTCTAATGCTATGGATGCAACAACTCAAAACTCATTATTTAAAGCTTGTGAGGTATCATTATCTTACATTACAAAGGTTAAAGCTTCAGAAAGGTACAAAATTGAAAGCTCTGAAATGGCCTACAAATTACTCATAAATAATTTCTTTGATTGTAGTACAATTGAACACAAAGAATCATTTAAGATCATACTACTTAACCAAGCAAATAAGGTACTGGGAGTATCAAGTATTGCAGAAGGAGGTATATCTGCAACAGTAGCTGATTTGAGGCTCATTATGCAAGTAGCAATCTTGGCAAATGCTAGCTCAATTATTATTGCGCACAATCATCCCTCTGGAAATACTAAACCAAGTGCAAATGATGATAAAATCACAGAAGACATCAAAAAAGCATGTGGTTTTATGCAGATTAACTTACTTGACCACTTGATTGTAACACCAGAACAATATTTCAGTTATGCCGATGAAGGGAAAATTTGATGTTTAAATGGATTACTCTATCAAATAAAATAGTGGGGTAGTTCTCTTCTCTTACTAAGGAAACAATTGTTAAATAATGACGATTTTTTTGCATAAATGTATTATTAACCATAACTTTAACTTGTAATTGTTTACATAAATTCTATAGTTTCTGTATTTAGCAGAGATTATAATATTATTTAATAAATGTGTTTGTGTAATAAATTCTGACCTGAAACATCCAATAAATGATTTAATTGAAGAAAAACGCTATTTGTTGGAGTTAATGATATTAAATTAATAACTAAGACATTGTAAATTAGTTAGTCCGAATTTTCAAGTTTTAATTTGTTCAATATTTCTAATGAAAAATAAATAACATGCCTAATACATCACAAATTGAGGTTAGTAAATTGAAACTAGACCTGAAAAACTTTCGAACTGTTCCTCAAAAAAAAGAGGTCGATGCTATTAAAGCGATGATTTCTATTAAGCCAGATAGATTCTTTGCAGTAATGGACAGTATTATTGAGGATGGTTATTTATTGACAGAAAATATCATTGTTCTTAACGATGGAAAAGACTACATTGTCAAAGAAGGAAATAGAAGAATTGCAGCATTGAAACTTATTCAAGGGTATTTTAATTTGGACGATTTGGGACTACCATCCTATATTATTTCAAACTTAAATAAGTTAGATGCTAATTGGAAAACTGAAAATTCAATGGTGCCTTGCACCATATTTTCATCAATGGAGGCAGATAAAGTAGATAGAGTTGTGGCTCTTGCTCATGGAAAAGGGGAAAAGGCGAGTCGTGACCCATGGAATTCTGTTGCCAGAGCTAGACATAATAGAGATGTTAAAAGAGCGAATGAGTATGCTCTTGACCTTTTAGAGAAATATCTTAAAAATGGAGCTAATATAAATAATCAACAAAAGGAAAGATGGGGAGGAGAATATCCTTTAACCATATTGGATGAGGCTTTACGAAAATCATTTGCAAGAATGGGCTATGCAAATACTGGAGAATTAGTTAATAAATATCCTCATATCATTTATAAACAAGAATTAGAAAATATCCTTCTCGACATTGGCCTAGAACAAATTAAATTTGAAACTATTAGAAATGCAAAATTGGATTTTCCATCCAATTACGGTATTCCACAAATTGTGACAACTCTCCCAAGCTCTGCAAACAACCAAAATCCAACTAATCCAGGCATCAATATTTCAGGTTCTACTAATTCTACACCAGTCAATCCTAATTCAACAAATGCAAACACTCCACAGACTTCCCAGACACAATCTTCTAATAGCACAAACAATAGTAGCCCTTCGACTCCTAAAGCCTACGCAGTAAATGATCCAAGACAGGTAACAAATCTGTTGAACAATTTTGCACCAAGAGGAGCTGATAGACAAAAGGTTGTTACCCTGCGAGATGAACTAAAAAAGCTAAAAATATCTAATAACCCTATTGCCTTTTGTTTTCTATTAAGAAGCATGTTTGAAATTTCCGCTAAAGTATATTCTAAAGAAAATAATTTAAGCATGGAGAAATCTGGTGGTATAAGTAAATCTTTGGTTGAACTTCTTCGTGGAATTACTTCCCATTTAACTAGTAATAATTCTAACCAATCAATGGTGAAAATTTTACATGGGGCAATGACCGAAATAAGTAAATCTGATGGCGTTTTATCAGTTACGTCAATGAATCAACTTGTTCATAATCCATCATTTTCTATTGCACCACCTGATATTTGCATTATGTTTGGTAATATCTATCCTTTATTAGAAGCAATGAATTAATGGGAAAGTTCAAGTCACCTTTACGATATCCTGGGGGTAAACAACGACTCTCTCCATTTATCGAGGAGTTATTAATTGAGAATGGAATATTAAATGGTCATTACGTTGAGCCATATGCAGGTGGGGCAGGTGTTGGAATCGAGCTTCTGTTAACCAAAAAAGTTTCTAACATACATTTGAATGATTCAGATTTTGGAATATATTCATTCTGGGATTCTGTTATCAATAGACCTGACGAGTTGTGTAAATTGATTACTTCTGCATCATTGACAATAGAAGAATGGAAAAACAGAAAAGCTGCGGTAAAGGCATGTGACAAAAAAGATAAACTAGAGCTTGGCTTTAGTGTCTTCTTTTTAAATAGATGTAATCGTTCGGGAGTTTTATCTGCGGGAGTTATTGGTGGACTTAATCAGGCAGGTAATTACAAAATGGATGTAAGATTTTCACGCAATGACTTAATAAGAAGAATTGAAGCTATCACAAGATTTAAAGAAAATATTTTTCTTACAAACTTTGACGCAGAGTATTACATCCAGAATTACATTCCTAATCTACCTCTTAATACCTTGATTTATTTAGATCCCCCATATTATGAGAAGGGCAGTGAGTTATATTTGAATGCGTATAAAAAATCTGACCATGCAAGGATCTCTGAAGTTATACAAACGCAAATAAAACACAAATGGGTTTTATCTTATGATGGCGTTCCAGACATCGTTAATCTATATAAAAACAGAAGATATTTCTTCTATGATTTACAATACACTGCAGCTAAGGTATATAAAGGGAAGGAAATTTTTATTTTTTCGGATAGGCTATGTCTTCCTAAAAAATGTTCTTTAAAACACATTGACATTGGAATAAATAATCTAGTTAGTACTTTTTAAAGCAGTACAAACCTTTAATTCTTTGATATACTAGACAAGCACATATTTCCAATAAAATCTATAAAAAATAACGGTTACAATAAGTAGCAGATCTTGTCCTATGAAAATTTCTATCGTGATCATTTTTGAGAAAATTACTTATCTAACAGCCATTTTAAGTCGATAGTATTTACTCAACCAATCAAAAAATCAATCATATTTTGATATTAAATTTCGACATCAACCAACTCTTTCATTTTTACCTGAAGAGCTTTACTTATTTTAAATAAGCTTTTGATAGTCAGATTTGTTCTGCCAGATTCAATACGACTAACATTTGATTTCTCAAAATCACACAAATCGGATAAAGTCTGCTGTGTAAGACCTTTCGACTCACGGATACTTTTAATTTTCTTGCCAATCGATATGTAAATCTCTGATTCTGACATCAAATTATTTGTTATCATATTTGATTACAAATAAAATTTAATAAATTTGTTATCAGGTTATCATATATGACAACCAACGGCAAGCCATAGATTAACAGCAGAAAAGAACCTTTTTTTAAATTTTAGTCAAACTCTTTATGATCTATTATGTCAAAAATTTTAATAATTGTTGCTGGAGCAAGGAAAGAGCAAGGATATATAGGGAATACTGAAAAGCGGTTACTTACATTCAATGAAATTTAATTTCAAAAAAAACAATATGATAAGCAATACATGGAACCTAATTATTGACTGGTTCAGAGATAGGAGCGAAAGAAATAATCTTATCCGAAGCTTTAATGAATCAGCAAGAGATGCATTTGTAGCTGGAACTGCTCCAACCTTACTTAAATCAAGCATTTCCAAAGGAGAACGTTCATTTAGACATCAATTTTCTAATTGGCTTAATACTGGATTCAGAATTCAAGCGTTTACTGGACGTATACTAGCTAAAGATGAGTTAACATATATCGGAAAAGTAATTCTTGATGACAAAGTGTTGATACGTAGATTAATTGTTCTTGGCTGGGATACATTGGAGATACATGGAGATGCTGGGGCATATGGATGTAGATGGCAATTAAAAGATTACATACAATTACCAAACTTTAACAACTTGACTAATGAATGACACATTAATTTCTGACAGTTTAAACTTAGCAAATCAAGTTTTACAACAGCCTTCAAAATCCAACGATTCGATTAATTTATGGATGTTTCTTGCTATTGTAGAGGGTGCAATTATTATATATTTATTGTTAAAAGGTAAAATAGGCACTTCCGAAACGGCAAAGAAAAAATTCAAAGAGGAAGCGCTAAAAGAGGATATTGACTTCCATAATATTGTTAATAGTTCATTTCACTCCATTCAACTGTATGATGAATTAAAAGTCAAATGTCACCCTGATAGATTTCCAAAAGATAAAGAAAAAAATATTATTTCGGAATCATTATTCCAAGAAATTTCCAAGAATAAAACAAATGTCAAAAGGCTTCTTGAATTAAAAGAAGAAGCAAAACAAAAACTGAATATTAATTTTTAATATTAACCAATGGAAACAATTGTAGTATACGTAATCATAGCTGCATTAATTGCTTTAATAGGTATAAATCGCCAGATTGGCTATGGCTGGAGTTTTGTCTTATGCATATTCATATCTCCATTAATTGGATTGATAATTATTCTATTTTCAAAAAGGAAAGATATCGAGTTTGTTGATGTAAATAAGACAGATAAATTAAATTAATATTAACCTCTTAAAAATGAAGGCAACGGGAATAATTTTGTTAGTATTTGGTTTGCTATCTACCCTGGGAGCATTTATTGGAGCAGCAAATGGACATAACACTTCTTTTACTGGTCTAGCCTTTGCTGTTTTAGGTGCATTTCTAATTAGTCGAGCAAACAAAAGAAAAAAAGAAGCGGAAAAGAAGAAAGAATGGAACAATGGTTCATCTAACATCAAATAGAAGAAAACCAGTTTTAACAACCTACATATTTGCAAGAAATTAAGGGCAAAGTGATTCTGCTTAACTTTGTGACTTGTAGTTTTTTCTATTGAACAATTTAAGTAGTTTTTATAATTGACTAAAATAATTTATTACATAGTAATATTTTTATATTAATACTTGCTTACTTGTAAACAGTATTATTCTTACTAAAAAAATAAAGGTCTATAACTAAACCAATAATAAACATAACATTATCCACCTAATTTACCATACTCATTAGTTACATAAACTATGTTTTTAAAATAATAACTAGAACCCTGAATTTACCTTGTTGTGTAAACCAGAGTGTAAACTAAAATCAAGTATTGAAGAAATATCCCCTGAAAAAACCTCATATCTTACTGATAAATAGCGAATAGAGAGATATTCTTAATAGCTCAGTTGGTTAGCAGCACCTGACTCATAATCAGGGGGTCGTTGGTTCAAGCCCAACTGGGCCCACAAAAAAAGCACTACGCATTTGCGTTAGTGCTTTTTTCGTGGCACGATAAGTGGTATACCGCACATTATTAAGTGTCTAATTAAATATTCTAGCACAATCGTTTTCAAATGATTTGCTTATATCTCAAAAAAAGAAGTAGTTACCACTAATCGTGCCACGTGAGCTTCTTACGGTCTGTGACTGTAACAACGCGTCCATTGGTAGATATTATGCCTTCGTCCTCCAGCTCCTTTATTGTACGGGCCAGAGAGGGGCGTTGAACACCGAAGTATTCGGCCAGTTGGGTTCGTGACCTTTTTAAAATGAAGTAGTTCTTCTCCGGGGTTGTCTTCTCCAGCAGAAAAATTGATAATTTGTTTCTTAGGCTTTTTATGGATATCATCTGGAGCTTCTCAGACAGAAAGACCGTCATGTTGGAGGTCAGAGTCAAAAAGTTGTTCAACAGTATTTCGTTTCCGGACATCTCCTTAAGCCATGCAGATTTAGATATCTTTAGGATGGAGCAGGGTTCCATGGCAACTACATCTACCGGATATTTGTTCCTGTTCGCATATATAAACGCAGGTGCAAGTGGTATAACGGCCTCCAACAAATCAATTTCAATTGTGTTTCCATCCTGCGTTATCATCTGGGTACGAACCACACCTTTTATTAAAAGATACATAGAGTTTATTATATCTCCCTGTCTCACTACCACTTCCCCCTTCTCGAAATTAAGTACCTCTTTTACATTTCTTTGCATAAAGGCATCATGCTCTTCATTGCTCATCCCCCTGAACAACGGGCAACCGGTTAAATTATTGTCATTCATCATTCTACTATAACTCCTATTAAGAAACATTATAAATTTAGTAAAAATTTTTCGTTTGTAACCTGGGTTACAGAAACAGGGTGACAGACAGCATAACTTTGTCAAAAATAAAAAAGATTATGAACGAAGACATTGAGATTTGCCTTTGCAACGGCATCATGAGAAGTGAAATTGTAAAAGCAATAAAAGAGAAAGGACTGAAAACAGCCGATGAAGTAGGAGAAGCTACAACGGCCGGTACTGTTTGCGGAGGATGCATCCCCGATATTGAAGTAATTTTAAAGGAAATAAATGGTTAATTATTACTATTATGAAGAGTTTTAAAGATTTAACAGTAGGTGAAATTGTTACAGAAGATTTCAGGGCAGCTGAAGTTTTCAAGAAGGCCGGTATAGATTTCTGTTGTGGAGGAAACAGGAGGCTCGATGTTATTGCTAGTGAAAAAAAATTGGATATTACTGAAATTGAGAGTGAGTTGAATAATCTTGATAAGGTTGTTTCAAACAAACAACCAAATTTTAAAGAGTGGTCCCCGGATTTTTTATGCGACTACATAGTAAATGAATTTCACAACAAAGTGTACAGGTTTTTACCTCAATTAATGGAATATGTAAACAAGATTGCACAGGTTCATGGAGTCCATCATCCTGAACTGATAAAGATTGCAGAACATTTCTCGATGATAAATACTGAATTGCCAATTCATCAGAAGCAGGAAGAGCATGTATTCTTTCCGGCTATAAAAGATGCATTAAAAACCGGTTCGGCAGATGCAATGCAGATTATTGCTTCACAAATATCTCTTATGACTGATGAACATGAAATCATTGGTGGCACTATGGAAAAAATAAACGAGCTGAGCAGACAATATGCCGTTCCCGATGACGCCTGTAACACCTATCGTGTAACATACGAAATGCTAAGAGAATTTGAGGACGATCTGCATACACATGTGCATATCGAAAATAACATTTTGTTTCCAAAGGCTCTTAAATTAGTAGTGTAAATTATCTGAATATAATATATTTGTAGAAATTTGTAACAAAATCTGGTAAAATTTTGTGAACTTTATCTGCAAATGAAAAAATATCTATTATTGTTTTTTATTATCTGTATTCTCCCTAAAATTTCTAGCGGACAGGGTGCATATTATACAACCGACAGTACAACAATAATCGGGATTAAACTGGTAGAAGGTGATGACATTGAAAATTCATTGTTTTGCAGGGTTAAAAAAGATAATAAGATAACAACGTACTCGCCATATGAGGTTAAAGAATATCGGTTGAATGATGGCAGAACCTTTAAGTCATTTCCAATAAAAATCGATGATACCACATCGCGATATTTTCTGGAGAGACTGGTTAAGGGTAAAACAAACCTCTATTATTTCAGAACAGAAGAAGGTATAAGCAAATACTATTTGACAGGAGGTGATAGTACTAAACTTTTAGAATTACCTCTGCTAAAAGAAGAATATCAAGCCTTATTTAATAACATTGTCAAAGGGTGTCCACAAGCTGTCAGGAACATTCCATTTGTAAAAATCCGAAAACACAATCTTATACGATTTATACAGGATTATAACAATTGTGCCAAACGACCTTTACCAAGATTTCATTATGGCTTCTCAACAGGAGTGTCAACTTCCCTGGCATCTGCTGCTCAAAAGCAAAGTCTGTATTTATCACCTCGGCATGAAAGTGACAAGACTGTTACCATTGGAGTTTTTTTGGATATCCCCATTAAGGTAAGTAATTTTTCTTTTCACCCTGAGATATACTACAAGAGCTATGGCATCTCTCAGTCATTTGACAAATTAGGATTCAGTTATGATTTGATAATCAATAATTCGTCAATATGTCTCCCGTTATTGGTCAGATATAGTCTGTTAAGTAAAAAAATCAGCCCATATTTCCAGGCTGGCCCTGTATATTCACGGGCAATAAAAAATGAAGGCACTTTATTTCAATATAATACTGTTAAAAACAACACATATATCAGCATCATTGACTCCCCGATATTGCAGGAAAATATGGGAGGGCTCTCTGTCGGCGGGGGAATGATTTTGCAACTTGGTTCAAAATATGCCTGTTTTGGCGAAATAGGCTACAGTAAATTCTATAATTTGGAGAAAATTAACAGATTGTTGGATTTAAGTGAAATTACATTTAGAATTGGCCTTATGTTCTAACTATCATGAAACATATTATCCTTATAATATTATTAATGGTCCCTTTTCTGTTTGGCTGCCAGACAGAAACACCGGACTCAAGGGAATTTCCAATTATCAGAACGCTTGAAGTTGTTGATATTGATTCAACAGGTGCTACTTTTCAAGGTGAACTGGTTAAAAAAGGAACCAGAACAACTACTAGTTATGGGTTTGTCTGGGATGCCAATGAGCCGGATATCGATAGTTCATATACTGTAATCCTGGGAGAGGTTTTTAATTCATCGGTTTTTAAGATTCGAATTGACCACTCTCTGGCGAAGGGGCTAGAGTATAAAGTAAGAGCTTTTGCAACTCAAGAAAGCAAGAGGATATATGGCAATACTGTAAAAATCAAAAGTGAAGGAAGTGCCAAAAGTGCCTGGTCGTTAGAAAAGACAGGTATTCAGCTAGATGGCCAGGGAGCTACTTACGGGACATCAACCGATGTTGCAGGATTTATAATATTTCATGTCTGGGGTGTATATTTTTATAGTCCTGACAAAAATGAATTTTTTAAATCTACTAATTTCCCTCTCATTGGTGATTCCGGCAGGCAATTTACAGTTGTAAGTATTGGTAATATCCAATACCTCTTCAACAACACAGATAGCAATATATATACATTTCAATCAGATTCATGGACAAAACTAACAGCAGCCCCTTTTTACTATGGCGATCATACTAATTATCATGGATTTTCAATTTCCGATGATATTTTCTTTTTAAGTTCGAGTCTATCTTACAAGTACAACATAAAAACTAATGTTTGGCAACATTTGGCAAACATTCCCGTTGTTTTCCCAGAACATTCAGTCGGAGGTACTAATATTAATAATAAAGCATATATAATTACCTCTGGTAAGAGTGTTTGGGAGTACAATACAGATAACGACACATGGATAAACAAAACAAGTTATCCAGGTACTGTCTATGATAAAATGATGTCATTCTCATATAATGGCAAATTATATTTTGGGTTAAGCTATCATAGTCATTCAGAATACTATAATTGGTTTGACCGGGAATTGTGGGTTTACGACCCTATATTGAATATATGGAGTAGAACGCAGCAATTTCCAATGGATTTGATTTACGGGAATATATTTTTCTTTTGTGTAAAAAACAAATTATATATTGGCCATCAAACTGATAAGACATATAGCATTTGGAAATTTGATCCGGCTTTGGCTCCTATATAAACCAGAATATCAACGGAAATACAAAGGTCACAATAATCGTCCATATTATGTAGACTGGCAGATATCTAGCGATGACTGTTCCAACACCTGATATTTCACGTCTTCTTCTTAATACCCGGAATAGTTGTGCAGAAACCAGCAACAGATTTATCAAAACTAAGACATTGGCTCCTAAAACTGCGGCTCTGTTGGGAGTAATTCCCCACTCAGAGATTCTGAACAATATGGCTGACAACGCAATACCATTAACCATTATGGTCACAACAGATAAAAGAAAAAGAATCCAGATCTCGGGATGGCTCTTTGATCTACCTGATCTCTTTGATGTTTCTGCTACGGAGAAGAAGATCAATGCCATGACACCTATCAATAACGCATTGAATATAAGCAGGAAATCCCTGTCGTTATATGGGTCCTTACCTGAAAAAATGATTGCTGTAAGGTAAACCACCAGCATAACCAATACCAGCGGACTGAATATTTTAGCAATTACCGGTGACACCTTACCCACCAGTAGTGGATTGGTACGTGTAAGGTATGTGCCTACAACAGGAGCAGCTGCAAGGCCAAAAATACCAACATAGTCAAAATAATACTCTTCAATTTTAAAACCAATCAGGTTGAAAAGGTTAATAGTAATAGCGGTAAGTATTCCACCAGCGATAAGAATAAGAGCCGTCATTACAAGCAGGTCGCCATTAAATCTGAGATAATCAAGTCTTTGCTCGTTGTTGTTTCTTGTCCCGCCAACAAAAGCAAAACCTAATAATGACCATAAAAACAATGGCAGGTGAATGCACGACAAAATTAAGGTATCACTGTTTTTAACGTCGGGAAGGAAATTGATAAACCCTAAACCAATTAGGGTCATGCCCGCTATAAAGGCAATTTTACCGGTTGACAATCTGTTCTTCCATGCAAAATAGACTGTAAGCACAGGAAAAATTATAAAACCTATATTTCTGGGATAGAAAAATTCCTGATCTATTGAAAAAATTGCCGGCAGTTTTGCGATAAGACCTGCAACAAGCGAGGCGATAATGACAAACAGCAATTCCCTGCTTGTGCCCCATTTAATGGATTCGCTTTCGTAGTTGAGTCTTTCATTCCAAAAGCTGATAAGATTATTGACTTTCAGTTCGGGTTGCAATGCATCAAATGCCCGTTTAAATGCCGTTTTGTCTTCCCTGTAAAGCTTTTCAAGCTGTGCAGGATTGTCAATGTTTGCGATAATTTCCTTTTTCATCTCTGAATATGTTATAATAAATTAAAACCTGATGTTAGTTCCACAATGTTCCGTCAAGACCCAGAACCGAGCCCAGCCATATTACGACAATATATCCCAGGATACTGATGCCATTAGCAAAAATTTTACTCCATAGTCCCTTATTCCTCATAAAATCCATAAGGTAATAAAATACTCCACCCATTGCACCGGCTATGGGAACTACTACCAGAGGCCTTACCATCCAGAACTTGGGCCAGTCAGGGTTTGGATCATCCACTCCGGCTAAGAAAAGTGTAATCAGAACCATGGCTATTCCTCCTCCCTGAAGCATCCGTTTGTATACCGATCCTGTGTGAAATTGATTTGAGTTAGTGTTGTTGGTTTTCATTTTTGTAATTATTAAAATTATTTTTAGCTTATCAAAGTGCTTTGTTTTTCAAAGTATACGGGTAAAAAATATATATCTAAATTATTCCTGTCTCCCCGATTTTATAAATTTCTCCAAAGCTTCAAGATGGTCATTGAATGCCTTTTTACCCTCTTTTGTCATATAATATTTAGTATTGGGTTTCTTGCCGACAAATGATTTTTCGACCCCTATAAACTCCTCTTTCTCCAATGCTTTTATGTGACTGGCCAGATTACCGTCGGTCAAGTCCAGGTACTCCTTGAGAGAGTTGAAATCAAGCATGTCATTTACAGCGAGTGCCGACATAATACCTAGCCGGATCCTGCTTTCGAATGCTTTATGTAAACCGTTTATAGAGACTTTCACCTTTCGTACTTGTAATGCATGTAAATACCATAAATAATATGTACCACCCCAAAACCCAGGGCCCAGATCAATAATCCATACTCAACAAAGTATGAGCTTATCAAACCCAACCCTATCTCAACAAAACCGAGGATTCTCACCGCTTTATATGTGAACATACTGGCATTGTATAAGGCAAAACCATAGAATATCAATGTACATGGGATAATCAGACCAATCAACCCTTTGGAGATGAGGACAAGGATAAGTAGCCCGCCTGCTACAAGCGGAACTGACATATTTGCCAACAATCGTCTGGTGGTAGGGTTCCATAACTTCTCGCCCCTCTTGCCTGCTTTTTTGTTGGAAAATAAAACAGCAGAGCCTAATGCCAGAATCAATACTGCAATTGCCAGAATGAAGACGTTAGTAAAACCGGCGGTTGTACCTCCTGATTCTAAAGTATATGAGAATTTATCCGGATTGAAATTAAAAACCTTATAGGCTACTAATGCCCCGGAAAGTGCATAGATACCGGCAAGAATGCCCTCCCATCCGGAGAGTGCAAGAAATTTTGAAGAGCGCTCCATCATTGAGCGAATTTCTGTTATATCCTTAATGTAGTCCTTTTCTTCTTTCATTTAAAAGTACTTTTATTTGCAAAGTAAAGACAAATATTCAATTAATGCAAGAACTACTATAAATATTTTTATTGAGTATATTAATCAACGACAAAGGACACCTATACAAATTGCATAAGTGTCCTCTGAATTATAGTCTTGCACTATTTTGTAAACATCTCCATCCAGTTTATACACTGTTCGGAGAGTTCTCTTAACAGCTTCTCCTTTTCTTTGTAATATTTGATGATATTCTCTTTTGGCATCCCTTTTATACCTGCAAATAATCTCTCTATCGCCTGACTGTCATAAACAGTCATATAAACTAAATTATCTGCATTATAGAGATTTAATATTTCATCCATATTACAACCGGCATAAAGTCTGGCAATTTTCGAAGTATATACAGAAACCTCATCTTTAACGGAGAGCAGCAGCAATTTTTCCGAAATTGAATTCACCTCTTCTTTGGAGAGATCTCTTTTACCGGACAAATAAGCCTTCAAAATAGTATTATATGCGGACACTAATGCTTTATCAACTCTTTCCTTACCAATATAATTGCTTATAGTTGCTGCATTTTCAACTGTATATCGTAAAGATTTGCCTCCTTCCACAGATAGTGCCCGCGTAAAGTATGGCCACATTCTATCTGAAAACAGTTTAAAATCTTCGAAATTCGCAAATTCCTCATCCATAAATACAGCTATCTGTTTTTCCATATTTCCGCTCTCTAAAACCTCCATATATGACAGTGCATTTTGCATTGTCTTGTTTGCCATATATACAGCTCTCTTAGCCTCCGGAGAATTGGAAGGGTCCATTGCTTTCTTTGTCTTTAAGATAAAAGATTCTATTTTATCTCCCCCGACAATACGGCCTATCTCTTTTCCATCTTTGTTCAATATCAAGAATGTAGGAAAGGCAGTGATTGCATACCTTACGGCAAGCGAAACCCCTTCCCCTTTCTCCATGTCTTTCTTGATGTTAATAAAGTTTGAATTGAAAAAATTGCCTGCCTCAAGTTTAACAAACTCGACATTTGCCATCTGTTTGCATGGTCCGCACCACTCGGTATAACAATCCAAAAACACCAGATTTGGACCTTTCTCATTGTTTTTGGCTTTCTCTAAAGCCTGATCAAATGTGATGTCGTGAAAATATATCCCGTTTTTTTCCTGGCTATAGGCTCCCATTGCAACTAATGCGGAAACAATCAGTAAAAAGGACTTTCTCATAATTTTTATATGATTAAGCTGTTATAAAACAATTGATGGCCACGCACCATTATAAGCCTGCAGACCCCAGTGAGGATTAAAAGTGATAAACTTATTCACTATCTCCAGCTGATAATCATCTGAACCTATAACCCCTGTATATTGGGTGCCTAATACCGTCCTTGTAATCTGAGTCTTTGTCCATGGTTTCCCGGGATCATTGGCATTGTATCTCTTAAGGTCCCAGAATCGTTTGGCACTCTTCCATGGCAACTCTTTCTGACGCTCTTTCAATATCTCGCGGATAAGATTATCCCCGTTAAGAGCGTTTATTCTTGCACTGTTAGCCGAAATGGCCGCAGGTGTATATCTTTTGCTTCTCAATAAATTAAGGGCACTTAATGCAACTGCGGTTCTGTTGGTTCTTGCAGCAGCTTCGGCCAGCATCAGAAGCAATTCAGGAGTCGATATTCCTTGTGTCCCGCACATTTTTGTATAGTCACCAAGATTGTTTCCAAATCTTACATTTCGTATGCATGCTCCCTCGGCTGCTTGTGTATTGACTTTTAACATAAAAAACTTTTTACGCAAATCGGCATATGAGTTCCGGTCACCCTCTATATCTGTATCTGCATTATAAAGGGCAATGTATTCATCGCTTGCCTTACTTGCCAGTCCGTCAACCGGACAATATCTGTAGAACAAGATTTCTTTGTTGTCCGGGTTATTGAGAATATCTCCGGACGGATCATTCAGAGCATCGTAAAGCTCATGATCCTCACCAACTTTGGGTATCTTTACTCCGGGTTTCAGGAAAAAGTTGTTATAATTGTAAAGAGCGTTTTCTTCTCCCCTTGCACTTACCAATAAATCCCAGGCAGTCTTGGCATACGTGAACATATTTTCATAATCTGCCTTGAACATATACATTTGTGCCATTATTGCATTTGCAGTTGTTTTATTTATCCTGACTGTTTTTATCACTTCGGATGGACAATTAACAACAGCATATTCCAAATCTGCCTTAACAAGGTTAAACAATTCATCTACTGTTGATAAATTCGGGGTCTCCTTTGTTGCACTGGAAGCAGTCCTGTATGAGATGGTTTTTGCAGAGTTGTCCCCCCCTTTTTTAAACATAGGGCCATAAGTAATACCTGCCATAAGATAGGTCCAGGCTCTGCCGGCTCTGGCCTGAGCAATAAGTTGTTTACCCTTGGTACTCTCCTCTCCTCCCAAATCCTTTATTCCATCTATCACAGTGTTGAAATAGAGTGTTGCCTTATATGTTGCATCTAAAAAATAATCATCTGTCTTAAACGGATTTAAATAGGGTTTTGCAAATATGTATGGAGTAAACCTATCATTGGCTACACCTTTATATGAGGCTAAAACTACTTTGTCAGAAATTGTAACCTCATCTGAAAGTGAGAGTAATAATGAACCTCTGTTGTTGTCGGAAAAAAGGAAATCATAGGTTCTGGAATTATATAGTAAATTATCAAATTGTTCTATGTCTGTTGGTATAAGGCTTCCCACTGGTTTTACATCCAGAAACCTCTCACAGGAGCTTATAATTAAAGTGAGTATGAGTATATATATTATTTTTTTCATTGTTCTTAGAGTTAAAAGTTAAACGATAATCCGATGTAGATTTCAGGTCTTCCACTGATGTAGATTTCAGGTCCACTACTTATAGCTTCATAGGTCGCATGTTGTGTTTCGGGGTCTATATCCACACCTTTTGCTGTTAACCTGAATAAGTTTCTCCCTTGGAGGTAAATCTTTGTGTTGAGCATTCCTATCTTTCTGGATAGCTTATCCGGAACATTATATGCAATAGATAAATCTCTGAGTTTTAAAAAGTTTGAGCTGACTACATGATTGTCATAATACGGATATAGGAAAAATTGCCAACCGGATCCTCCTAATGCATCGTAAACAGGATAAACTCCCTCCTTATTCTCATCTCCAGGATTCTGCCATCTTTCTGCAAAGTGGCGGTTGGTATAATTCATGCCGGTAAAAGAGTCCATTCTCATTTTACCCCCCAGTTTGGAGACAAACATAAATGACACGTCAAAATTGTAGAAAGAGAAACTGTTAGTTAATGCAAGCTCATAAGGGGAGATTGAATTTCCCATAAATTTTAAATCTGCATCGCCAAAGGTAAATAGTGCATTTCCACTTTGAATATCTCCATTTCTGTCATATACCTGAGGATAGCCTTCAGCATCGAGTCCAGCAGATTTGAAAGCAAACATTGCCCCTACCGGAAAACCTTCCTTATAGGTTCTTAATTCCAAATAGTCATATACATACGGATATGACTTATTATAGGTCAATATTTTATTATTGTTGTATGAGAAGTTAAGGTTTACGTTCCATGAAAACTTGTTGCTTTTTAATACCAATGCCCTTAGAGACGCCTCTACACCTCTGTTTCTGATTGAACCTACATTTTTGGTAAGGTTTGCAAAACCGGTTGTCGGGTTTACAGCATCCGAAGCCAGCAAGTCGGTAGAAAGCTTGTTGTAAAGATCTATCGTGGCACCAAATCTGTCATTAAGAACCGCTATATCAAAACCAATATTTGTTGTAGCTGTTTTTTCCCAGCGCAGCTGATCGTTCACAGGAGATGATATAGAGTAATATGTGCCTCCGGCAACAGCACTGTAACTGCCAGGAGACAAAATCAGGTATGGTCCCTCACCAAGTGCTATGTTCCCGTTGATCCCGTAAGATGCGCGAAGATTCAGTACATTAACTGTCGAATTATTGAAAAACCCTTCATTGGCTATTTTCCAGGTTGCACCTGCGGACCAGATTGGTTTGTATCTGAACTTAGGGTCGGTCCCGAAAAAGTTAGTCAGGTCTAGCCTTGCTGAACCGCTAACGATATAACGACTGTTAAATTCATATGAAGCATTTCCATACCATGAGGTGTAACGATTATCTCTAAGAGACATTTTTCCGTCGGTCATTGAGGGGTAAGTGTAGTTTAATATGCTATTCGCATATTCACCATTTTTGAAATCCAGATAGTTGATTGACTCAAAACTCCCTGCCTGTCTGTTATATCCGAATCTTGTAGGGTAAGCGTTACCGTTAACCTGATCCCGGATAATCTCTCCTCCCAGCAAAGCCGTAATTCTATGTTTATTATCGTTAAACGATCTGTTATAATTTGCCTGATATCTTATTGTCCAGTTATCAGTTATCGATCGGGCTTCATCAAGTATATCTCCATAAGGGAGGTACTTTTTCATAGAGTTATTGATATCTGTCCATGAATTCACCCTATACCTGACATAAAACGACTCCTTTTCTCTGATCTCCTTTGCATTAGTATTTCCCCTGCGCCATGCTCCCCCCACATTTACAGAGAATCCGTCAAAAAGTTTAAAAGTAAAGTTGCCGGACAATCTTACGTTCAATGAATTTGTATAACTCATCTCTCTACCAAGATCGGCAACTGGATTATATTCTGAAGACAACATATTGGCTGCCCTGATAGGATCATTAAAGGTTTCGAGAACCGAGGACGGAACAGGTGTTCTTATATTCTGAGATTTGCCGTTTGCATCAAATAAATTTGAATAAGCATATATCATTTTGTTATAATTGATCATCTTTTGATCGGAAGGAAGCAAGTCTCCCCATTCGTCAAGAGGCGTTTGACTATTGTTATAGAGAACGTTCGCTGACAAATCAAATGAAATCCATTTAGCAGGTGTCCAAGTATTTTTCATGTCAAAAATCAATTTTTCATTTTTTTCATGAATCATCGCTTTCTTATCGCCATAAGATCCTACATAATTTATTGCTGCATTGAACTGGTTCTTTTCGGAACCCCCGGTAATTCCTAAGTTGTGAGATTGAGTAACCGACATTCGTTGTACATATTTCTGCATTTGCCTGACTGCGTCAAAACCTCGTAATTTGTCTATGGCAGCTATAGCTATGGCTCTATCGTTATTATACAAAAGATCCTGTACCGGTGACATCTCGGATTCCGGGCCCAGATAGAACCATGTCTGGTCATAATTAGCTATCTCTCCATCAATAATATCACTTGTTGAGCCAAAATTAAATACATCAAAATTTGTTTTAGCTCTGGCAGAGAATACTCCCCGGTATGAGACCTTGAAGGCATCTTTTTGCCCTCGTCTGGTGGTAATGACGATA
>CAYQPF010000085.1:0-21807 GCA_964419225.1 uncultured Candidatus Cloacimonadota bacterium
GTGAAAGGATTTGATGTCCCATGTTTGGATACCATGTACATAGATAAACCGATACAGAGACATAATTTGATTCAAACCATATCCAGAGTGAACCGGAAATTTGAAGGAAAAAACAAAGGCTTAATTGTTGATTATATTGGTATTAAAAAACAGATGAATCTTGCTTTGGCAGAATACAGCAAAGGGGATAAAGACAATTTTGAGGATATAGCTGAATCTTTGATAATCACGAGGAATCACTTAGACCTTTTAGCTAAACTGTTCCATAAATTCGACAGTACAAAGTATTTCAAAGGTACAACCCTCCAACAACTAAACACTCTCAATCTGGCTGCTGAGTTTATCCAACAGACAAAGGAAATAGAAACACGTTTTATGGATATGGTGAAACGCCTGAAAGCTGCTTACGATATATGTGCAGGCAGTGAACAAATCTCACAGACAGAACGGGACTATATTCACTTCTTTCTAGCTGTAAGGTCGATCGTGTTTAAACTGACAAAGGGTACTGCTCCGGACATTGCTCAAATGAATGCCAAAGTTCGAGAAATGATCAAAGATGCTTTAATAAGTGACGGAGTGCAAGAAATATTCAAAATGGGAGATGAGAAAGAAACTGAAATAGATTTATTTGATGAGGATTATTTAGCTAAGATTGATAAAATCAAACTTCCGAATACCAAGATCAAACTGTTGCAACAGCTTTTAGCGAAGGTTATAGGAGAGTTACGCAAAGTCAATAAGGTTAGGGGAATAGATTTCACGAGGAAAATGCAGTCCTTGGTGGCACGATATAATGAAAGAGATGAAAGCGATGTGCTGAGAAGTGAAGTTTATGAAGAGATGGCAGAACAATTAACGAATCTGATTTGGGAAGCACATAAGGAATTTTCTGCAGGAGATGCTCTGGGTATTGATTTTGAAGAAAAGGCATTTTATGATATCTTGAAAGATTTGTGTATCAAATACGATTTCACCTACCCCGAGGTCAGATTGATTGAGTTAGCAAAAGCAGTGAAAGAATTAGTTGATTCCCAAGCAAGATATCCGGATTGGAATAAAAGAGATGATATCAAGTCAGCTTTAAAGGTGGGATTGATATTGTTACTTGATGAATTTGGATATCCACCAGTAGAGCGGGATGAAGTGTATCAGGATATTTTTGAACAGGCAGAGAATTTTAAGAAATCAAGAGTCGGGTAAGAAAAACCTAAAACAATAAAAGTATTGGAGAATTAGATAATGCAAAAATCAAATTTTAAGACCATTGCTCTAAACCACAATCCAAATCACAAGCAGTTTCAATGTTGCCCGGATCAATTTGTGGGAAATGTAAAGGTTACGGCAGATAAAACTGGATCACCTGCCCAAAATTTGAAAAAAGATGATTTCGCAGAAAGGATAGATTTAATTGACTATGAAAGACCAGACACTCCAATTGTGATATTGATTTTGGAAAGTCCACATTTTGAGGAGTATGCTGGGAACTCTTCCCCTCGCCCTGCTGCTGGAAAAAGCAAGGGAAAAACAGGTTACAATATTAGAAATTATTTCAGTACAGTTATTTCCTTACACTCCTTGCCACAAGTTATTGTGAATGTTGATTATCCACTTATTCTTTTTAATGCAATCCAATATCAATGTTCATTAGGAGTTACTACGAGTAAATATCGAAATCGAATGTTTCTCGAATGTTGGAATTCTTTTGGCAGAAATGATTTAAAAAAAAGGTTAACTGAAATTTATGAACCAGGTGATATCATTATTAACGCTTGTACGAAAGGAGATGCCAAGCAGGAAATTCGAAGAATGGTAAAGACGACCATTGATAAAATTACCGGTAAAACTGATTTTCAGGTATTCCATCCTAGTGATTGGATGCGAAAAATCAATATTGCTAAGTCAAAAGGACTTACTGCGAAGTTTGATTGGGTATAGCCTCCATAATAATTAATATCCTTCGGAACGCTTGACTCTTAATTAATAGGTCTTTGTTTGTTAAAAAGGAATTTGACAAAAATATATAGTTGTTACACAAATAATTAGAGAAAAGTGAAGTGATTATAAGATCACCGTAGGAGATAATTGATTATGCAGACGAAGATTAATGAGGGATTTAAAGCTGTTGAGTTTATGAGGGAAGTCCGGGATGAAATTAGTAAAGACATTCAGAACTTTGATTATAAGCAGTAAAAGAGTATTTTGAAAAAAGAAGACATAATGTGAGAGTTTTACCAGTTCAAAATCCTGAAAACGCCTTACTTAGTGGACAGTTTGCAGGCGTCAGGTGTCGGTAGTATAAGCCACAGGAATGATTTGTGAAAAATATGATATCAAGTCCGCTTTGAAGGTAGGATTGATCTTATTGCTTGATGAATTTGGGTATCCACCTGTAGAGCGTGATGAAGTATATCAGGATATCTCTGAGCAGGCGGAGAATTTTAAGAAGTCGAGAGTTTGGTAACTCGGACACTTGTTTATGGATAATCCATTGTATCTTTTTGGGGAGCAGCTTTTTCCCTTGACTATTAAGCTGCACTTTAGAAATCTTTAGTTAATCTGGATATGTTAGAAATCTGATTTAGGATCAGGGAGTTAAAATGATTGGTTTATCTCAGGATGTGGTTAAACTTGTACCGTATCATGCAGAATGGAAGGATCTCTACAAAGAGGAAGAAATTCTATTAAAAGGCACTTTAGGTTCTCTTATTCTGGCAATTGAGCACATCGGCAGTACTGCTGTGCCGGGCATGCAGGCCAAACCTATCATCGATATCGCCATCGGTTTGACTGATTTAAAATTGCTTGCAAAGATTCAACCACTTATTAGTTCCCTGGGATATGAAGAAAAAATTCAACACAGCACAGCGACCCGTAAACTCTTCACTAAAGGTCCGGAGCATCATAGGACCCACCATATTCACTTCGTATTATATCAAAGTGAAGAATGGAATAACTTTATTTACTTTCGGGAAGCTTTAACAAATAATAATGCTTTGAAAGAAGCTTATATCGCTCTTAAGACAGATCTTGCTGCTATTTATGCTGATAATCGTCCAAAATATACAGAAGCTAAGGATAAATTTATTCAAACTGCTTTAAAGGAGTAAAAATGCCTGTAATCACAATAGAAATGGGGAAACTTTCCCTGGATCAGAAGAAACAAATGATTGAAAAATTCACCGAAGTAGCCTTTGAAATCACCCATATCAGGAAAGAGAGTTTCATCGTCCTGATCAAGGAATCAGAGGATGATAATATTGGAGTCGGCGGAGAATCACTCACAGATTTGAAGAAGAAACTATCATCTTGAAATGAAATACAAATTTCTGCAAAGGCTTCTATATAGAATCCGCAAGCTGATTAATCCAGGAAATATCAAAATTGAAGGCAATTGCAGTCAATGCGGAGTATGTTGCAGAAATGTCATACTCTACATCGATGAGCATATTATCAGCACAGAAGAGGAATTTACAGAATTAAAAACAATCAACCCCCAATATGAAATGTTCAGTCCTGCCTCTCATAATGAAGAAGGAGAGCTTGTTTTCATCTGCCGTTATATTCAGGAGGATAACACCTGCTATATTTACAGCCACAGACCTAAGTTCTGCAAAGATTATCCCCATCGCTACATGTTCTTATATGGTGGAGGCCTCTATCCGGAATGCGGTTATATTAAAAAACCTTCAATTACATTTAAGGATATTTATGAATTACAGAAGAAAAGTTAATCTGTTTCTTTTTCTTTTATTACTAATCCTTTCAGCCTGTACACAGAACAAAGTCCATTATTTCCCCAGGGCTTCCGAAAAAATGGTTGCCAAAGATAAACTTGCCCAGGCTCAGATTGCTATTCTGGTTACAAGTCCGGATCTGAAACAAACTATCATGTCACAAAACAGTGAAAAATTACTGATGCCGGCTTCCACTTTAAAGCTATTTACCACGTTTACTGCTTTACATAAATATGGTCCTGATTACAAATTCTTCTCTGAATTATCTGTTATAGGAGAAATTAAGAACAAAACTCTGAAAGGTGATCTCATCTTTACTCCCAGGGGTAATCCGGGATTTTCCTCTAACTTCTCCAAAACAAGACCGGATTCCATACTAATTGCTTTTGCAGACAGCCTAAAATCAATCGGGATTAACACTATAGAAGGTGATTTCATCTTGAACAAAGAGAGTTTTCAATTCACACCCTCCGGTGAAGGTTGGTGCTGGGACGATTTGGATTATGATTTCTCTGCACCCAGAAGCAGATTTGTCTTCAATGATAATTGCCAGGACTATTATTTCTTGAAAGGAAATATCTCCAGTGATTCACTGAAATATGTTGTTTTCCCGGTATTTGGAGATTCTCTCCAAATTATTACCCAGTCCGTTTATGATTCCACGACCAGTTATCCCTATCTTTTCAGAAATCCGGATACAGACAGTCTGCAAATCATTACATTTCCCAAAAACACTCAGAAGGATTACAAAAGAAGAATTGCCATACGAAACCCTGACCAGTATTGGATGCAATACTTTGCCAGTATTCTTCTCACCAAAGGAATCATCCTCAAAGGGAATATTTTGATTCGTAATACTGTTTCCTTTAAACCCGCCTTCTCTTTCAAATTCTCCTCTCCTAAACTCAGTGAAATTATCCAAGTGACAAACAAAAGAAGCTATAATCTCTATGCAGAACAACTGTTGGGTCTATTGGGTAAAAATGATGCTGAAGCATTTCAAACTATGCGGAAAGAGCTAACCTGTCTGAATACTAATCCTGATTCCTTTTGGGGAGTCGATGGCTCAGGACAATCACGCTATAACCTTACTACGGCTAAAGAGTTAAACAAATTATTGTCTGAAATATACTTTGATAGTAATTATCAGGAATTTAAGAAATCATTACCGATTGCAGGGGTTGATGGGACTATTAAAGCAAGATTCAAAGATTCATCAATAAAAGGCAAACTGTATGCCAAGACAGGTTCCCAAAGATTTGTCAATAATCTGAGCGGTTATCTGGAAACAAAATCTGGAAAAACTCTTTTGATTACATTCTTATGCAATAATTACGGGAAAGAAAAACAAGCAGTTCTCGATATGCAAAAGAATCTTCTGGAATATCTTTACGAAAATTATTGATTAAACAAAATGAAATGAAGAGACACTTAATAGAACGCGGATTAACACTGAAAACGCAGATAGACACGGGTTCAAGAGTATTTGTTCCAGAATAAATTGAGAGAGTTTTAACCCGATCTGTGCATTATAATTCGGATTAAAGTATCGCAGGCATAAGGTATATTGGGCTAAAGCCCAGAGAGAGGGTGGGTTTAATTTATTTTTTTACCCGGCATAAATGCCGGGCCTATTGATGAAAAATGGCGTTTTCCGTTTAATCCTCAATCCTGCTAACTAAATCCTTTCTCGAACCTAACCTCTAACACCAAAATCTACATTTCAACCCTATCCTAAATCCTTTCCCTTATAAAAAGGGAAGGGTCGGGGATGGGTTGTTTTTCTCTAATTGTTTCTGCATTGCTCTTGGACAAATGATTATTTGTCCCTACGATTTACGATTCTCTCTCCTAACTCTTAACACCAAACCTTCTCTCCCAATCCGCGATTACACCCGATACAACTTCAAACAGCGGATGCGGTTCAATCTCTTTAAGATCCTTATACAAAGCCCATCTCTGCGAATCACGCTGCTTCAATTTCAAGAGTAAATGCTGCAATTCGTATTGTATCTGCTGATCCGTTACCTGAATTTTATTGGGAGAAGAGTTGAAATCATAAGTAAATTTAGTCTGGTCAAAATGATAGTTTCTGTTGATACTTTCTTCAAATAATTTCCATAAATAATAGTTAATCGCCTGTAGTGGATCTGGATGGTTTCTAAATCTTATCAATTGCGGATGTGCTTTGTAGCCTATTGTATTACATTCTAAGACCTTTTTGGCAAGTAAAGCTTCCCGCCATGCTGCCAGTAATCCTTTTGTATCAAGATACTTGGGATGCAGACTCCATAATCTCATCCTTCATACCGGAAAACGATCACATTCGGTTTGTACGGTCTCTCCCAAAACTTATACCCTGCCTCTCTGAACTTAGGTAAATATTTTAACCAAATTCCTGGCACTATCAAATCCACAGGACCCCGTTTGTCTGATAAATACTGTAAACACGGCACCAAAGAGCTGAAACATTCATTTGGAGGTGTCAGTAAAGTTGCAGTTTTCTCTTCCCCAGATACAAAAAAATAGTTATTCAGAGATACATAAATCTGCCCACGTTTTTTCAACCATTCTTCAGTTTCACTACAATTTTGGACAAATTTCCAGCCCGTAGGAATATACTGCTTATAAACTGCAAATAAGTCATAATTAAAGGGTACTTTCTCAGGAATTATCTTTGTTCTGGTACGCTTTGCTGATAATAATATAAAATCTTCAACAGGCTTAAACCCAACTTTAGCAGTAATATGTAAACTCTCCACATTCTTATAATATGTGGAAAATTCAATATTATTAATCAAGCCATTCTTCTTTTCTTCCAATAATAATTTTAGAAAAAACCTATTTAGTTCTTTGCCTATTCCTTTACCCTGATAATCAGGATGTACCCTTAAGCCTTCTAACCAGGCAACTTTTCCCGGCAAATATGAGACATTCCCCATTCCGACAATTTTCCTATCCTGGATAGCTACATAGAAATTGTCTTTTTCTATCCAATCCCCTATCACAATCGGAATATAATCATCCCCATCCCAAATCAAACTTGAAATGGCCAGGATCACAGGTATATCTTGCTTGTTTGCTTTTCTAATTCTCATAACAAACCTCAAAAATGCAGAGTTTGAACTACCTTATTTTTTATATATAATTCTGCTCTTAGCAGCCGTCTGTCTTTTATACCGAAATGGAGCATCTGCCAATTCTGCGAAGTTGTCCCTTTGGCTGAACTCAATTCCATTATTTGGGAATGTTCAACATTAAAATAATCGGTACTCACAAGTCGAACTTTGGCTCCGAAGCAGGGAGTACTCAAAGAATCTGTTTTTGTAGATAATAAGGACAGTACAGCTTTTTCTTTGTGCCAATTCACCATAAAAGTAGCACTTCTGAAAGCATTTGCAGTGATATTATGAAAGAGCTTCAACCCGCTGGAACTCCCGACACACAGATCCATCCTGCCGTCCAGATCAATATCTCCCACAGCATTACCCCAACCGTTATACGATCTACATCCACTCAGCCAGGTCACATCGATAAAAGTACCGTTACCATTGTTCAAATAAAGATAGCTTCTTTCATTCTCATAAATCGAGGTGATAAACAAATCCATATCCCCATCATTATCGGCATCAAACCAGTTCGGATCAGAATGCAGTTCATCAAATTTTATCCCGGCATTAGCAGTTACATTTGTAAATTCAGTGTAAGTTACCGGTTTGTTGCCGATAACGGTCTGTCTCTTTCCATCATTCCTGAGCAACATACTGATATCAGATATGTCTATATATCTGGGATGGGCCAGATTCGCTATAAAGAGATCCTGATCTCCGTCCAAATCATAATCAGCCCAGGCGCCACCAATACTGTGACCGTAAAATCCTTTTTTATTTACTCCGGCGACTCCGTCCAAAGCAGCCACATCTTCATAATGATCAGTCACCCACTTCCAGAGAAAATTCCTATCCAATCGATAATTGGTAACAAGGATCTCCTGTTCCCCATCATTGTCATAGTCACAGGGTGCAACACCCCTACCAGCCTGTCCGTTATCGTGTGTATAAGATGGTGTTAAGATCCCAATTTGCTTAGAACGGTTATAAAAATATCCCTCTCTATTTTCGAAATATACATCCGGATATCCGTCTCTGACACCCCAACTCTCATAATTGGCGAAATAAAGATCAGGGTATCCGGTCATCCCGGTATCAACCCAGGCTGCACCTTCAGTTGGCATCCTGTCATTGATATCCCCGGCTCTTTCATTTACAACAACGAACTTTTCTGAGCCTTGGTTCTTATATAATTCTTCACCTTTACCTTCCATTGCTGAAGAGATCGCGGCAAAATCCAATAACCCGTCATGGTTAAAATCCGCAAAGATCCCACCATTGGCCTGAGAACTTGTCAATCCTGCAGATTGTGTTATTTCCTCAAATTTTCTGTCACCTTTGTTCTTAAATAGTCTGGAGCCATTTAATAATAAATCAGGCAGGTTATCATTATTGATATCCCCCATTGCTATTCTGGATGCCCCAAGATTATTCAATCCTGCATGCTCTGTAATGTCTCTGAATACGGGTCCCTGATATTTCTTGAGTTCCCGACCCCATTCTTCCGGAGACTTTTCTATCTGCAGGTATTGATGCAACTTATTAAAATACATTTCGGCTGTTTTATCAAACCTCTTACGCGGTGCTCCCAAGATCAGACAATCCAGAAAAGATTCTGCGGAACTCTTGAGCAATTTGGGATTCTTACTCAATCTATATACTTTGCCAAACCAAAAAGCCAACTCAGCCTGCTCTCCATTGTCATTATTGGGAAAACTGCAGGCAGAAAGTAAACTTTCCAAATATGAGATATCTTCATCTGAAAAAGGAAAAACATCCAGAGAATCTTCTCGGCTTTCCAAGTTTTTAACTGCAAAAATATTATAATAATTCACTTTAGCAAGAGTGAGATAAAGTCTGCTTAGAGTATAACTTTTGTCCCAGTTGGAATATAGATACTTGTAGGTGGGTTGATCACTTTTTTTAATCTCTTTGATCAAATTTTCCACCACAATTGATGCCTGGAGTAAAAAGGAATCTTTCCCGGTTCTGTTCATAGGATGATTGCGGAATTCCGGATCAAGTAAATATCCAACCACCATTAACTGATAAGCTAATTCTGTCCGCTTTACCTGGATCAGATTGATCTCTGCCAGCAATTCCCGGTATTTTTGTTGTCTTTTTAAAGAATATAATAAATAGTAATAGGCGGCATCTGACCATTTGGAATTCCCACAATCCTGCAGGAACTTTCTGCAACCGGCTTCCCTGACACTGTCTGATGTTTCGACAGCAATTTCATCAATCATTTCTTTACACCAGTCTTCCATAATGGAATTATAGTGTTTATACCTTCTCAATAAAGGTGTTTTACTGGTTTTCGCATACATCAGAAAGTCAAATGTCTCTCTGTCAATTCGACGATTGTAGTTCTTACTTCGTAAATCTTTCAGAATCAAACGGCATTGCTTTTGTAAAGCCGGTGATGAATTATGATAGATGTTGATCAATTCTGATATTGTATCCCAATCCTGTTTGTTCTGTACTTTCTTCTGCATAACAGCAATTATTTTTAGGGAATCTCCATCCTTTTCTGCCAGTTTCAATAAGGTATTTAAGAGTAATTCATTGTTCGGATTCTGCATTGTATATTGTTCTATTTCGACTTGATTGTCCTTCAAAATTCCCCAAAGCTCTTTATTCATGCAAAATTGGATTTCATCCAGAGTAATAGCCTGCATAGTTTGCATACCTAAACCCGAACAGAACAAAATCAAGAGTAGAATATAATTAAATCTCATTTATCTTCTCGAAAATTCGAAAGCATCTAAGTCAAAACCAATGGAAATATACGCCGTCACTTTTCTATCTTCATTAGTGGCAAGAGCCAGTCTTAAAGGTGCCAAAGGTGTTCTATAACCAAGTCTGATTCCCCCACCCCAGGTAAGATCCCGATATATATCCCAATTATCAACATCGCCCAGTTTAAGAGCATTCACCTGCATATCCAGGAAAATATTGGTACTTAACTTGAATTTCAATACTACTAAACCAATCTTGTAAAACGGAGCACTCATTTCTTTGGGGAAAAGACCCAGAAAATTATCGATACCTCCAATATATGATGGATCAAATTCGGTTGAATCACTGTTAAAATATGTACCTAATTCAAATCCATAGCCAATCGAGAAATTCTTGCTAAAAGGAATATAAAACGCACTTTGGGTCTTTAACTTCCGATATGTGTAATCACTATATTTACCTTTATTGGCAAAATTGAACTTACCCATTGTCTTAACACCCTTCATAGGAAATACAAAATCATCAAGTGATTCATGATAATACTTTATTCCAAACCCGGATGATAAAACATTGGAAGTTATCGGATCATCCACAGAAATATCACGGTACAATTTCGTTTTAAAAGTAAAGGCATAGGACTCTAAAACTGCTATATCCTGAGCAAAAAAACCTACTCCAAATAACTCACCATGCTCAATCGTACGTACACTCTGGGTTTTTTCGTGTTCATCATTGTAAAAATAGATTTTCTGATCCTTTAAATACGGAAAGACTCGAAAATAAACACCCCACAAACTTCCAAAATTCTTTACATAATCTATGTTTACTTCCCGACTGTTACCCAACTGTACATTTAAAATTAGTTTGGAATTCTTCTGCAGATAATTGTTCAATTCCAAGGCAACTCCAGCTTTTAAATCATCGTTTGTATTATAAACTATGTTCAAACCCAGTCGTTTTCGCTCTTTTTCCTGGCAAACAATACATAGATAATACTCATTATCTAATTTTGTAATCCTTGGATAGATCATGGAAAACAACTCAGAATTGTGTGCTCGTTTGAATGCTTTTAGAATTGTATCTTTTGTATAAGGCACATTGGCGTCAATATTAACATATTCTTTCACCTTAAATGAGGATAAATACAGATTTCCCTCAACGAAAATGTTGGCAAATCTTACAGTATCAGGCATAGGAATCAGAATATTTCTCTCTGACTTACTCTCTTTTGTATCCAGACATTCTTCTTTCAACTTCAATAATTCTTTGTACTGCAGTCTGGCCGTCTTCTCACCCTGGTCGATGATTTCTTTTACCCGGCTGAAATCTGCTGAATTATAATCTGAAAGATCAGGACATAATACAACATCGCACAATTCCGTATCAGTCTTCATCCTGTTGGTCATTCCAATATTAATAGTCTGATTCAACACATCTATGATATCTTTCAATTTATCCCGTTTCATGTATTCCGAATTTGTCTTTAAGCCGATCACATAATCAGCACCTGTTTCTATAGCGATTCCTGCCGGAAAATTCTCAGATACTCCTCCGTCTATATAAAGCGTATCACTCAACTCAAAAGGCTGAAACACTGAAGGTATCGAACTCGAAGCTCTAACGGCCTCTGCTAAAGAACCTGACTGGAATACTTTCATCTTCCCTGTCAAAATATCTGTAGATACACATCGGAAAGGTATTGGCAATTTATCAAAATTATTGATATAAGAAGCTCTATAAGTTAGATAAAATAAATCCAGCATAATCTTATTACCGGGGATGAACCCCTGGGGTAAATTAGGTGCAAACCGGTCATTTAAATTGAAAAAATAATTGGCATAAGGTCCCCACCTTTTCTGCCCGATATAAACATTCTGACGCGGCACATTATCTGAAAAAATCTCTGTCCAGTCAATACTTAGGACAATTTGTTCTATTTCTTCTGCTGAATAACCCATTGAATACAAAGATCCTATGATAGATCCTACGGAAGTTCCTACTACACATTTAATAGGTAAATGCATCTCATCTATTACTTTCAGCATCCCTATCTGAGCAAAACCTCTGGCTCCACCACCGCTTAATACTAATCCAATGCCTTTTTCAGCATTGAGATTCATCCAGACAAACAACATGAACAATAAGGATGCAACTCTCAATACTAATCCTTCCTTTTCTAAATATTTCATACATTTATGCTTATGCTACTTGTTATTTTTGTCAAGCAAAACGTGTAATCTCTTTCTTTCAATAACAACTGATAACTAACAACTATTCCCTATGGGTAACGTTATTATAAAGGTACTCCCATTTTCCGGTTCAGATTCAACTCTGATATTGCCTTTATGCAACTCGACCAATCTCTTCACGATCGATAAACCTAAACCCGTAGAGTTTTCTCCCTGTGTTCCTTTTCTCCCTGCTTTGGTAAATTTCCTGAAAATTTCCTCCAAATTATCTGAAGGAATTCCAATTCCATTATCCTTGATCTTCAAAACAGCAAACCTTCCATCTGCTGAATTCAATTCCGACAAAGCTATACTGATACAACCTGACGGATGAGTAAATTTAATAGCATTTGTAACCAGATTATTGACTATTTGCCAGAAACTGTCGATATTCAATTCTACCATTATACTGATTGAAGGATAATAGAAATTTATAAGAATATTTTTCTTTTGGGCTTCTATGCTCAGAGTCTGTTCATATGACTGTAAAACTGAAACCATATCCCATAATTTCAAGTCTAACTTAAAATCCTGCATTTCCATCCGATGTGAATTTAGAATGGCATTGACCAGCTCAATCGCACGCTGGTTTGATTGATCAATAATGGTAACATATTTCTGTATTTTGGGTTCAAGTTTTTCTACTCTCATTAAATCTACTACAGACATCACTCCGCTTATAGAATTCTTGAGATCATGTGAAACAATGTTTAGGATTGAGTCTTTCGATTTATCCAACTCCTGCAGCCGATAATTGTTCAACTCCAACTCTTCCTTCTGAATACCTATCTGCCGATGTGCTTCAACTAATTCTATATTCTTTAGTCGATATAGCTCCGCTTCCCGTTCTTTTTTTTCTGACTCATATTTCGTTTGCATTTCCGCAATACTATGACTCAATTGATCAGAAAATATCTTACTTTTTGTTTGTAAAACCATATCTTTATATTTGCAGGCGGTTTTATAATCTTCCATACTCATACACAGCACAGAATGAGTTTCATAAAGATGAAACAACATCTCCTGATCTTTTATCTCAAAGCAAATAGCTATTGCTTTATCCAGCACCTGTTTAGCCTGGGTATAGTCTTCTATATCAATCAAAACAGCCGCCAGATTGTTCGAGGTATTGCAAAATACCTGTTTCAAATCATTCTTTTCTGCAAGTACAATGGATTTGCGAAGATATTCTATTGCTAGATCATTCTTCTTTTTGGTCATATAAATATTGGCAATATTGTTATAAACAGTTGATAAAAATGATACATAACCGGTCACTTCCAATAATTTCATGGCTCTTTTGTAATAACCCAAAGCCATTCCAATGTCTTCTTTATGCCGATAGACATTACCAATGTTGATAAAAGTACCCGCCAACTCAGTATCATTTTCAGTTGTACCTGCTTCTTTAACTGATATTTTATGATACTTTAAAGCTAAATCATATTGCTGCAACTTTGTATAAACATTGCCCAAATTATTGATAATTCTGCCTTTCTGAGGATGACCTTCTGCATCTGCTAACTTCAAGGCTTTTAGTAAATAGTTTAAGGAAACCTCATAACGTGCCAAACTATACTCCATGGAACCCAGGTTGGAATAATTACCTATCAAAGAAGATGTATCCTTTATCTCTTCATTGATATGCAGTGCTTTCTTCATAAACTCTATCGCTGTTTCACCAGAACCTTTTATAGCATGGATAATGGCTATATTTGTCAGACTTACGGCTTCTTGTTTCCTGTTTTGAATTTCTTTGGCTAGTTGGTAAGCTTGTTCTGAATAAAGCATTCCTTCTTCTAAATTAGAGTTTGCCCAACAAGCTCCGCCTATTTTGTTTAAAAGCTCCAACCGAACAGATTCGTTGGTCTCTTCTTTTAGTTGCGACAACATCAACTCTATCTTTTCAATCATCAATAGACCTCATTAATTTCCCTTTGCCACTCAGATATTATTTAGATTACATTTAATACTACTTACAACATTACTGTTAACAATAATATCTTTATTGAAATTTCAGGCAAGAAAAATCTTTTTTAGAATAATCCAGTGGAAGAAGCAATAAGTTTTACTTTTGATTTAGTCCTGTATTTCACTTCTTATAGATTCTTTGGATTAACTTCTCGGCTTCTTTTTTTGCTTGAGATATTTCTTCCTGAGTTATTTCCTTTAATAAATCAACTTCAATTGCTTTGATTTGATCTTTTTCCTTTTCTAAACAGTGGGATTGAGCAACAAGAATCCATTTATAAGCTTCTTTAATATTCTTTTCAACGCCCTCTCCATTAGCATAACCCGACGCTACCAAGTACTGAGACTTTGTCTGACCCTGTATCGCTGCTAATTTATACCATTCGAAGGACTCTTTCGGATTAGAGGCTACTCCTATACCAAAAGAATAACAACGGCCAAGATTCTCATGTGCTTTTGCAAAACCCTGTTGGGCTGACCGCTGATAATACAAAACTGCCAAGCTGTCATTCCTGGCTACTCCTTTTCCCTTTTCATAACAATTTCCAATATTATTCTGGGCTTCAGCATTTTCATTTTCTGCAGACAATTTATACCATTTCGCTGCTTCTGCTAAATTCTGTGCTACTCCATGACCCCCTTCATATATATAACCCATTTCCAATTGGGCTGATGCATTGTTTTGATCCGCAGATTTTCTAAACCAAAATCCAGCTTCTACTATGCTCTCTTTTACGCCACGCCCAAATTTGTAACAAAGACCCAAATTATACTGAGATACTGCATGACCTTGCTTTGCTGCTAAGCGAAACCAACGCACAGCTTCCTTTTCATCCTGAGGGATCCCTTTACCATGCAGATAACTGATTCCCATAAAATCCTGAGCCGAAGCCAAATCCTGCTCCGCTGCCAGTCTGTAATACCTGATTGCCTCTTTCCAGCTTTGTTTGACACCCAGCCCAAACCGGTAACAATCCCCCAAAGCAAACTGTGCATCTGCATTTCCCTGTTTTGCGGAAAGTTCAAACCACTTCGCTGCTTCAGGAAAATTTTGCTGAATTCCGTTGGCTTTATAATAACACATTCCCAGATCCATCTGAGCACCTGCATCTCCATCTTTGGCGGACTGATACAGCGAATCACTATAGACGATCCCGGCAAATAATCTCATACCAAAAAATAATAGTATTAAAATTGCTGATAGTCTCATCTTGGAACTTCTCCTAAAAATTTATTCTATAACCCAGTTTTTCTTCACCAACATAAATAAGTTTCATAGATTCTGTGATAGCATTCGAGGCTAAATTTTCTTTTTCGCATACCCAAATCATCTGCTTCCCTTCTGATTGGATAAATGATAGCATTTTCAGTGCTAAACTACGGGCATAGCCTTTCTGCCTGTATTGTTTGAATGTTGCAAGAGAAACTTCAGCATATTTACTATCCAATCTTGTGATAAGTCCTAAACTAACAGGCACTGAGTCTTGCGTCTCTATGAACAAACGCTTTTCCCTGCTTAATTCTGATAGCGTCTGTATATCAAATAAACTCCTTTTGACCAATTTATCTAAGACTTGCTCAGAACATACTTCATAATCAATTGACTTGTCTAACATTTCTCCATTCTGCGAAATATATCTGTTAACATTTAGCACCTTACTATCGGAGAAATGTTCGCTAAGTCTCTTAAATAATATTTCCTGGTCAAATGTACCACTCAAATTTAAGCTTCTTATAACTTCCGGATCCGGTAAAGAAATAAAAACCTCTGAATCGATTTCTTTTAATATAAAAGGAAAAGTCACTTTAAAGGGATTCTTATGTGCTCTCTTTTCAGAAACACATAAATTCAGGGTTACATTTGAGAAGCTAATCTTCTCAACAATCTCCCCCATCTCATATTGCCAATAATCTGTCATATCTTCTCCTTATCACCAAACTCTCAACTTTCAACTCTAAACTCTCAACTAATTACGCTCCTGCGTTGTCCAAAATCCCCAGCAGTACAGCCTTATACTCGATAAATGCTTCCCGGCCTTTCTCTGTGATCTTGATCTCTGTGTGGGGAATCTTGTTAATAAATTCCTTGGTGATCTCCACATATTCAGCTTCCTCCAGCTTGGATAAATGGGAGGATAAATTCCCTTTACTGAACCCTGTATTATGCAGTAAATAGTTGAAATCTGCGGATTCTACTAACAGCAGATACAACAGAATCGTCAGTCTCGCCGGCTCATGAATAGTCCTGTCTATACTTTCCGAAGCATTGACAGGTGTGCTATTTCCTTCTGCCATCTGCTCACTGCCCACTGGTAACTTTATCTCATTCATGATCTTCCTCGACCGGGTATTCTTTCAAAAATGCTTTTAATACATAAGATCCTCTGATAATCATCGTTATACCCATTAAACCCAAAATAACTAAATGACTGGGATTTCCTAATTTTAACAGTGAGGCTATAACAAACATCCCTAAAGCAGTGATCCCATAAAACCGAAATCTGGGTAACTTATTCATCAATCCAAAAATACTCATACCCAAGCTAACTACCATAATCAGAATCATTTTAGCTGTGTAGCTCTGAGTACTTACCTGTTGATTTTGGAATGCAAAGTTACATATAGCTAAAAATGTACACATAATTACGACTCCGGAAATTATTCTTACTTTGATTATCTGGTCATATCTTAAACGACCACTTCCCAGGCGTGGATATATAAAGGTTCTCCTCAATTTATCAGCTCCAAACATTAAGGGTACCAGTATAAGCATAAAACCATACCAACCATTAATTAATTCACTGCTTATAAAACCAAGCAACATCCCCCCTGCATAGATATCAGTAATTCCATCATCAAACTCAAAGAACTTTTCCAGTTTTTTAACAATCTTTCCGTTCCCCCTGTCCAAATTGTTATCACTCTCCAGTAAAGGATATTTCTTCATAAATTTTGAAGTTCTTACAATCGAAATTAGCAGAACTATTAGTCCAGAAAGTACAAATTGACCATAATGACTCTCCAGAACACCCAGATAATTTGTCATCCAGGATATATAAATTAACAAAAATCCATACAAGGTTATTCGTCTAACCCTGTAGCTAAGGCCATACATAAGAGTTAGTCCGGCAAAAACAATTACTATCATATTATGCCGGCATAATTCTTTGAAACCCGATAATATCTGTTCCGGCATAAATAGACTCAAGGTAAAGAAGATCAGGGTGGTCACACCCATACTCACAAAAACATAGTCCGGACTTGTATCCTGATCGAAGGGAATTGTTTCCTTAGTTTTCTTAAGCCATCTTTGATTGAGTATGATCAATATTACAAAGGTAACTGGCAGCAGGATAAATACAAACGCCAACATAGACCAAACAATAAAAAAGCTCTCTACTAACAAGGATATAGTTCCGACTGCCAAACTCGCCATAAGATAATTATCGGATTTTTTCCATCCTCCCCAAAACATCAGGATCCCTGTCACAATTCCTAATCCGGCAATTATATATATTATCATATCCTGTGCAGGTTTGAGATGGTATAAATTGAGTATATTGAACGAAAAAAGGAAAATGTAACCAATATAGAAATTTATGTTCTTTCCCGGTCCATATACTGTTTCAGTATTAACACTCACCTTTCCGATCCGGGGATAAGTGATTGCCAGTTTATAAAAATGATAAACCTTATAATTCAGATACATAAATACAGGAAATATGACATAAGCCTGAAACCCAAGCCCCATGATACTGATCAGATAAAACGCAAAAGCTATGAAAATATAGCCAAAACCAATAAACACATCCCAACTCCCATCTTCAAAAAAGTTGTGATAAAATGCTTTTGTCTTCAACTTCTCTAATGTATTATCCATATATCCTCCTAAATCTTAAAAACTCTCTATACTGACACATTTCTCAGAGTTGATTTCACTCCCACTGACCAAGGCCAACAAGTTAAGGAAAAATGAAACTGATTTTAAACCACCCCGTCAGCAAGCTGCCACCCCTCCTAAAATGGAGGGGAATTTGGGGAATGATAAGGCTTAAGTTAATGCCATTAGACACCTGACGCCTATTCTCAGGAGTGAGTTTTTCCCCACTGCCTACTGTCCACTGCCTACTGCCCACTGATCTCAGGATATTCCTTTACAAATCGAACCAACACCCTGCAACCCATTCCGATCATTGCCAACCCGATCGCTCCCGCTATGATTACAGGCATCGGATTGGGTAATTTCAGCAAATAAGATAGCAAAAATAGAATAAAGGCTGCTATCCCGAATCGGATGAAGCGTGATAAATTGTTCATCAGACCCAAAGCCACCATTCCCAGACTCAACATAAACAGAAAAATGTAACTGTATAAATGGAGAAATGCTCCCAGTGCAGGATTTTTGAGTAAATAGACACTGATTGCTATCACGGGCACCATAATATAGATCCCGGAAATGGTCCACTGCATATGGGTGTTTTCATAGATTTCACTAACTTCCCTCACCCGGGGTACGATGTATATCTTCCTTAAACTAACTCCCACCAGCAGGATCACAACCATAAAAATCGCAATCACATACCCGCCCGGTATCATTTGCTGTGACATTAATCCCAATAAGGCTATCCCAAATAAGATATCCAACAAACCATTATCATACTCTTCATTCTTAAATAATTTCTTCATTTATTTCCTCTTTCTTTTCTCTCGCCGTTGGAACGCTGGCTTTAGCCGGTAATTCTGTATGCTTTAGCTTACAGTACCCACACATACCAAAATCCTTACTCCAACACTGGATATTTTTTTAAAAATTTCTTCCCTATTGCTAAGGTCACCATTAATATAATCACTCCTGTGATTATATATTGCCAAATATGATTGTTCAGAACCTTAAAGTAATCCGTGACCACCATAACTAGTATTAGTAATAATCCATAACCTATTATTCTTTTCATTTTGTAAAACAGCCCTTCGATTACAGCGATCCCGGCAAAAACGATTATATCCAATGCAAATTTGTCTGAGATCTGATAGATTCCTCGAATGCCCTGAATCAAGTATTCAGGTCGATAACAAAAAACAGCATTGATGATTATTGTTAGCAGACCTATGATTAGAAATCCCAAATCTGTTTTTGTATTCACAGGAAATGAAATGATTTCTTCTTTACGCCTTGTACTCAAATGACTGATCACCAATACCAGTACCATTGTGATAGGAACCAATACAGACAAGAAGATCAATATAGCCCAGGTAATAAAAAAACATTGTACAAACAAGGCAACAATTCCTGCAACTAAACCTGCAATGAGAAATTTGTCATTATTCTTCCAGCCTCCATATACCATGAGAACTCCGGTTATGATCCCGATTCCACTACTGATATAAATAACCAGATGTTGGGATTTGGTCACATAAAATAAGTTGAGTATATTGAAGCCGAAAAGAAATAGATAAGCTAACAACAGGGAGAAGTTCTTCGCAGGTCCGGACTTGGTCAAGTAATCAAAATTACCCTTCCCAATCCTGGGGTAGGTAAATTGCTTTTTATATTGTTTGTAAATCAGGTAGTTTAAACCCATTAAACAGGGTAATATGAAGCCTCTCAGAATTCCAATATCATAATTTTCGAAAATTGTAAAAGTAATAGCCAAAAATATACACATCAATCCTGCATATAAATCCCAACTGCCATCCTCGAAAAAATTATGGTAGAATGATTTAGCTTTTATCTTTTCCAGTACATTATCCATTATTGCCTCCCTATTCGAATCCTTCTTTAACTATTTCCGGTTTCATTACCTGCCATAACGACATCTTCTAACACTGGATATTTATTCACAAACCTTTTGCCTATATACAAGGTGTTCATTAATATGATAAGTCCTGCTATAGTAAAATCCCATAATGGATTAAGCCCAATTGATAAAAACAGAGAAACTCCATGTATTAAGATTAATAACAATCCATATCCAACTAACCGTTTTACCTTATAAAAAATACCATATAAAATCAACATAATCGACATAGTTGAAAAATAAAAAACTGTCTGCTCGTTAAAATAAAGAATGTTCTTTACATAATCAACTATTTTGTTCAGATAGTAAGGAGCAAAGAAATATATGCTATTCATGATAACAATCACCAATCCTAATACGATGAAAAGGTATTTTATCTTACTGCCATCGAAAACTATCAGCACTTCTTTTTTTGATTCTCTCATTAAATAGTCATGAGCTATACCAACTAAACTCACTACCAAAACTACTACGGCAGCCATGACTAAGTATGCTTTTTCCATAAAATAAAATTGCACGAATAAAACCAAAGTCCCGATTAATAAGCCGGCTATCAGTAGATTTACAGAATTTCTCCAACCGCCTGCAATCATTATTAATCCTGTTACTATTCCGAAGATTGCTGAAACATGAACAGCCTGAAGATGCGAATCGGTTAATGAATGTAGATTGAGGAGACCCAAAATAAAAATTAATACGAAAATGGAGAAAATCCTCATATTCTGGAGTGGTCCTGTTCTTGTTAACCGATCATAATTACCGATTCCTATCCGGGGATAAGTTATCAGCTTTCTATAAAACTGGGGAATTTTAGGCACCCCATACATCATACCCAATAATACGATAGCTGAAAGATAAGATTTTTGCAAGTATTGCTCAAAGTAAAGAAATAGAGCAGTTCCTAAATACACCAAACCTATTACCAAATCCCAGCAACCATCCTCGAAAAAGTTATGATAGAAAGACTTAGCTTTAATTTTCTCCAGCACATTATCCATGATTGGCCTCCTTATCAGCACATACAGGTTTGTTATACAAACCAGTCTCTAATTGTCAAGATGTTTTTTATTTTACTTCATTTTTTTTTGTTGAGACAGTTTACGGTAGGATTATTATCGCCGGACACCAAGTTTGTCAATTTTGGACACAGGTTTGTCAAAAACCACTCTCGGAACACTTTTCCCCTCAAAATATCGCAAATTGACAAACTTTTGTCCAGCTTTTTGGACAGAAGTTTGTCAAAACATACACAATTTTCTTGGACAAAAGTTTGTCAAAAATACACTTTTGGACAGAAGTTTGTCAAAAAAATAGGGTTACTGTCTCCAATAACCCCTCAATTTGCATCAATAACAACCACTATGTCACATAACTTTCAGACCGTAATTTGATTCTACAGGCATCATGATAGACGAAATTGTTCACATAATATGGCAGAACTTCCTCTACTATACAATTAAAAGTAACGCTGGTGACATCCCTGTGCGGATATACAGTCACTACGGTTCCCAAAAGAGCCTTGTAATATGTATCAAAATCACTCTTAGAAGCTATATTATTAACAAACATCGTGCATTCCCAATACCGCCCTTTGGACACTATCCTTCGTTTTCCGGTCAATACTGACACATGCACCACGTTGTCCATGACATATCCTGCCTCATAACGCGAATTAGCAGCCAAGGTGTCTGTTGGTGTTAAAGTAATAACATGGGAGTCATCTTCATCCCATATTGCGGGGAACCCCACTCCAAATATTGACATTATACCTCCTCTTCATATTCAATTGTACTGGTTAGATTCTCAACATCAATAGTGTTATTATATGGAGTTGACGCTGTAGTCAGATCTGTCTTTGCCACAACCCGTCTCTTTTTTGTAGAATATCTGTCAAAAAACCAGCTCATGTATTGTTTGTAAAAATAATAAACAGCATCCGGGGGATCGGTATCATCGTCTTTCCATCCAATTCTTTTAATATAAAGAGTGCTGGAATTATTCCATAAAGACATAAAAGAGAAATTTGTCATTAGGCTTAAGTTTATTGTCGCCGCCCCCTTTGTTACGATTCCGGTCAAATCTGTTGCTCTGATTATTCTTGCCTCTGCATCTGAATACTGGGCTGAACCGACTCGGTATATTGCTACGTTATTATGTGCATCCAGATATGACGGCGTGACCCATACTGATCCGTTCCAATAAGCATTTGATAATCCAACTG
>CAYQPF010000086.1:0-21429 GCA_964419225.1 uncultured Candidatus Cloacimonadota bacterium
CATTACCGATCAAATTATCCAGAACATCCTGAATTCTATCTCTATCAAAAAGCAATTCACAGTTCAAGTTGTCGGAGTTTATCACAAAATTGATATTTTTTCTTTCGGCAAGTTTTTGATAATAGAATTTTCGCTCCAAAATCAGGTTTTCAAAACTTTGTTTAAGGAGATTAAGTTCAATTTTACCGGTTTCAATGGAAGCAATATCGAGAAGTTGATTGACCATGGAGTTCATTCTTTCGGTTGCTATTTTAATAGTTAGTACATTTTTCAGAACCTGAGAAGGTTCAAAAAGTTTAGTATGAATTTTGGTTTCGTAAAGATCACAAAGCCCGATAATACAGCTGATGGGATTCCGCAGATCATGGACAACCATACCCATAAATTCGTTCTTTGCGAGGTTCAATTTCTCAAGTTCTTCTTTTTGACGGGCAATTTCCATATTAGCCTGGACTAACTCAATATTTTTCAATTTATAGATTTCGGCTTCTTTGGCTTTAGAATCTACTTCGTACTTAGTCTGCAGGTCTGTAATTCGGTTTTTCATTTCTTCGGAAAAGATACTGGTTTGCAATTCGGAATTCATGAGCAGGTATTTGTTTGCATTCAAGTGATCATCAAGATTAGTATAAATGTTGGCAATATTCATAGCCAGCATTCTTTGTTTATCTTTAGCATTGATCCGTTTGGCACACTCGAGGGCTTTCAGGGAATTATTAAGAGCAGCATGATTTTCTTTTTTGTATTGATAATATTGAGACTGTCCTAATAAGGAATGGAGCAGTACTTTCTGGTTGTTTGCTTCAGTTGCATAAGCTTCTGCTTTTTGAAAAAAAGGAATAGCTTCCTCAGGTTTTAACATATCCAGATAAAGATATCCAATATTATTCAGATCAGCAGTACATTTTGATTTATCATGAGGGTTCTTGCTGGTTATTTCCAGACTTTTAAAATAGTATTGGAGAGCAGTTTCCTGATAATATCCTTTTTGATCTGTAGCCAGGGCAGATTTTTTAGAGTAGATATTACCGATATTGTTGAAAGTTAGATGCAGATTAGCACAATCATTGGCTTTTTCTCTGATTTCTGCAGAGCGGGTAAAACAATCAAGTGCTTTATCCAGATCCTCTAAAATAACATAAACTGAACCAATGTTATTGAGTACATTGGCAGAAGCTATATCATCATTTGCTTTCTCAGCGAAGGATAGGGAAGAAAGGAACAATTCCAGGGATTTGGCATATTCAGCCCTTAAATAAGCAATATTGCCCATTAGTCTGAGGACATTGGAAGAAAACTCCGGTTCTTTCTTTATGGAAGAATCATTCAGGGCTTGTTTGCAATAAAAGAGACATTCGTCGTATTTTGTATTCTGCCAAAGATAGCTAATAATTACCCAATAGTTTTTTTCGCGTTCTTCTGCATCAGTAGAACTAAACAATTTATCCTTGAACTCTTGAAATTTTTCCATTTAACCCCTCTGGAGATAGTTTGCTAAGAGTTAAAATTTTGACAACTAATTTTTACGTTTTTGCTTGTTAATTCCTAAAAAGTGGGTTATATTATCTTTAGAGGTAAGGTTTTTCTGTATTTGAAAGATTAATTCCATTATGAAAATATATGTTATTCTGCTCATTCTGTTCTCCTTCCAGTTATTGTTGTGCTTTGAAACTGATATCATTATCAAGAAAACAAGTTTTCATGGCAATAAAAGTATCAGTTCCAAGTTGTTACGGACACAGCTCATGGCCAAAGAACCTTCATTTCTGGCGAAGCTTAATATCTTCAAAAAAGCCGAAACCGTTGACAGTGATTATCTGGAACGGGATCTTTTAGCTTTGAAATACTATTATCAAAGTAATGGTTTCCTGAAAGTAAAAATCACACAGGATCTGCAAATCAGGAAGAAAGGTTACTGGATAACCTACAACATTATTGAAGACACCCGACTTAAAATAGATTCAATCACTGTTAATATCGACAATTCAGAATTGTTGAGAGAAAAGCTGCAGAGTAAAATCAGTTCTTATTCTCAGAAAAAGTTTTCTGATCAGGTGATTTATGATATTACAAAGATCATAAATGCCTATCTCCTCGAAAACAGCTATCTTAACAATTCTGTTAAACATAGTTTCAGTATCAAGTCTGACAGCTCCCTGGTAAATCTCAGCTTTCAAATCAACCTGGGTCTGAAATTTATGATCAATCAAATCAATTATCATGGTCTGACCTATGTTGATCCCAAGATCCTGGAGCATCAGATCCCCTTGCCGGACAGCTTTTACTACCAGCCTGAAAAAATGGAATTGATTCATGATCAGCTCAGTAAATTGAATCATTTCCGCAGTATAAGTATCGAAACCAGCCACCAGAATGCTTTAACAAACACCATTCCGCTTGATATTTATCTGACAGAATATCCGAAACGGCAGTTTAAAGCAGGTGTGGGATATGGGCTGGAGGATAAGTTTAGAGCTTTCGTCGAATACATCAGACTGGACTTTCTGGGCAATGCCCGCAAACTTACTGTCAATGCCAAAACAAGCGGTCTTGAGCCTTGGAATATCAATCTCAAGATCCAGGAACCGCTCCCTTTCAGGTATTCGATGTACAGCCTGATCAATCCTTTTTGGCTGAGGCAAAAAGAAGATGTTTATGAAATCAATCGTTTAGGAATTCTTTTGGGTTATACGCAGGACATCACTCCCCGGCATTCTTATCAATTGCATTACTTGTTTGAACGCAATCACTTACTCTCTGCTGATGTGTTTAATAGTGATTCTTTGGCAGCACATTACAATAAGTCATCTGTTTTTTTGAATTACAACACGAATTTCGTCAAAGAGAGCAAAGGGTTAACCACCTCATTAAATCTGTCTTATTCAGGTCGGTTATTTAACAGTACTTATAATTTCTTCAAGTGGATCGCTGATAACAGGTATTATCTGCCTGTTTCCAGGATCAATTCCTTCGCTTTCAAAGCTAAATATGCTCGCCTTTATTCCTTCAATACAGACAAAATCATTCCTGTGGAAGAAAGGTTTTATGCGGGCGGTTCCAATTCAATTCGGGGTTGGTCCAGAAATGAGATCAGTCCGCTGAACAGCAATAATGAAACAACCGGTGGGAATTGTTTACTGGAAACTTCCCTGGAAAATCGGACGATCATTTACCCGAAAATAGAGTTTGCTATATTTTATGACGGCGGGAATGTTTGGGCAGACAATCTGCAATGGGATCATTTTCTGTCATCTGCCGGAGCAGGTATCCGTTACTATTCTTTATTAGGGCCAATACGGCTGGATTTTGCTGTACCCCTTTTTGACAAAAAGAAATCCATCGAATATTATCTTCAAATTGGACAGAGCTTCTAATGAAACGCAAATATATCCTCTATCCTCTAATCATTCTAAGTATAATAATAACTTTGATCGCAATTCTTTTTACTACAATCTACTTCTCCACCAGTTTCCAGCAGAAAATTCTACATTATGCACTGGAAAAGTATCAGAAAACTATCCCGGCCAAGATTTCTTTTGCCTCTCTGAACGGTAATATCTTCAAAGAACTCAAAATTAATCAGATCAAAATAATCCATCAAAATAAACCAATTATCACAGTGAAATCCCTGTATCTTAAATATAGTTTAAAAGGATTTTTCAGTAATAAAATACAGGTTTCCAGTATTACTTTAGATTCTGCAAGGGTTCATTTTATCGTTAACCCTGATTCCTCGATCAACCTGGCTTCTGCTTTCAAGCCTTTAAGACCCTCTGCCCCTTCGACCACTTCAAGTTCTTTTAGTATGGGAATTAATGTAGGTGAAGCTGTTCTCAACAATGCCCAGGTTCAAGTGGAGAGTCATCTGAAAAGCATCCCGGCACATAAAACTATCAGAAATTTAAATCTGCGAACTTCCTTCTTTTATCAGAATAAAGAGTTTCATTTCGAGACAAAGTATCTGCAATTTGCTGTTGATGCATATCCTGTTAAACTGAGTGAGCTAACTCTTCAAAAAACAAAGCAAGCATTAACGGGAAAGTTTGCCAGCCTGGCTGCCGGGAAAAGTATGTTCAGTGCCACATATGACCAATTATATGAGAAAGATCAGATCAAAGCTGAGCTTGTCTCTTCTCAAATCAATACAGCTGATCTTAATTACTGGGTTAAAACACTGAAACTTCCTGTTTACAGTTACCAGGCAAGTTTGAAAGCCACAAAGACAGGGAATGCCTTAAAAGCCGATCTACAGGTAAATGACCATAAAGATAATATTATTATCAATGCGGTTACCCAAAATTATAAATCTCAGCAATATGCTGCCAAAGTAACCTTTAATAATTTCAATCTTCTGCAACTGATCAATCAGCAGCAACTGCGTTTGCAGGGCCAGTTAGTATTGGATGTTCAAGGCAATGATTTGCATAAAAATAATGCTACAGCCGGATTAAATCTCAAGACTCTGCAATATCAGGATTTTCTTTTAAAAAACATAATCTCCAAGGCCAGGAAACAGAAGGAAAGTGTGGATTTATCCCTGAATTCAGAAATCTTTTCCTCAGCTTATCAGTTGAAACTCACTATTGAAAACATCTTTAAAGAATTGAAATATCGGGGAGATCTAAAACTTCAGCATGTCAATCTTGCTAATGTTTTGGATAAGATCAACAAACAGAAAAAGACCAGTACTCTAAACTCAGATTTAAATCTGAATGTTGCTTTTCAGGGTTTGGGAACTGAGCCCCGAAAAGCGTCCCTTAATGCTCAAATTGATGTACAGCCCTCTTCTCTCAAAAATATCAATATTGACTCTGCCTCAGTATCTTTCCAAAAAAAGCTGGATCATCTGGAGTTTGCTTTGGGTGCCGTGAATGAACGGGTTAATAAATTATCTGCTCAGGCTAAGATAGATAAACTCTTTTCTGCTGCAGGCCGTAATATCAGTAGTGGAAAATATTCTCTAAATATGCTGTCCCCTTTACCTTTGCAAACTCTCACCACCAAACCGGTTGCGTTTGACAGCTTAGTTATCTCAGGAGACTTAAGCGGTACCTTAAATCATATGCAGATCCAAAGTAAGTTGAGTTTAAATAAGGCACAGTATGATTCCATTTTTGTAGATTCATTAACAATAACAGTTGCAGCTAATACAAATTCCCGCAAAAAATATTATGTAAGCTCCCCTTCCACATTAACCCTGAAGAGTCGAAATCTACTATTGAATAAATTCCTGATTGAGACAGTATCTCTGAATTCCTCAATCCAAAACGATTCTCTGCAAAGTTCTTTGGTGATTGTAAAATCTGACAGTCTTGTTTTGGAATCGAATTTTTCTTTCAACACAAACCAACCACTGGAGATAAACCTGGCTCATTTACAAATCTCTTTGAAAGACAGACTTTATCAAAACAAGAGTCAGCCAATTTATGTAAGTTTGAAAAATGGAAATTATGTGCTGAAGAATTTTAATTTGAGTGACTCCTCTGCAAGTATCTTGAGTAATTTGTCCCTGGATAAAGCCAATAATGTTGCGTTTACTTTTAATCTGACTAATTTCAGTTTACAGCAGATCAATCCTTTTCTGCCTTCTCCAATGATCAATTCCGGCACTCTCAACTGTGATCTGAGTATTAAGAATAATCTCAGTGCTCCTCTCATCACAGCTAATCTGTTTCTGAACAAAGTTTCCACACCCTATGCCAACCTTGATTCCCTAGCTTTAACTCTGAAACAAAATAATGACAGTCTGGCAATTCAAACCAGAGCCAGTATTGAATCGCAAATAGTTGATCTTAACGGTACTCTGCCCTTTGAAATAAATCTTAAAAAAATCCAGTCCGGGCAGATGTACAGTAAAACAAAACCTTTCTTCGTGCATCTGAAATCTGATGAACTGAATCTGAAACTCCTCAATCAATACTTAAAAGAAAAAGGCTCTGCTCAGGGATTCCTGAATGCTGACTTCTCTCTGTCCAAGAATCAGACAGGATTAAATACTGACGGATTTATCAGAATTTCTGAGGGCGAGTTTAATTATCCCTCTATTGGTACAAAGATCAAAAATATCTTTTCTTTTATGCATGTCACAAACGATCAGATTATTCTTGATTCGCTGACTTTCAATGCCGGAAAAGGCAACTCCAGAACTCAGGGCAGATTAAACTACAGTCTGGAAAAAGGTTTGGACATCGACTCAGTTCTCTTTAATATGACCGGTTCCCGTCTTCATATTTTCAATTACAGTGGGATAAATTCCAAACTGGATGCTAATTTACAATTATCCGGTAATAGCAAAGCTCTCACCTTAAATGGCAAAATCTCGGCTATCGATACCAGAGTAAATGTCACCAAACTGGACAAAAAGAATAATGATCTTTCTCTGACCATGCCATTATTGCTTGAAAATAGTAAAGTTGAACAAGAGAAAAAAGTATCAGTTCAGGCAAAATATACCTCCCTATTCAAGCAACTCGATTTAGGTATTAAATGTCACATCCCCCGTAATACCTGGATAGAAGGAAAAGATCTCAGTATTGAAATGACCGGAGACCTTAATGTCACCAGACTTAAAAAGGTTATGCTCTTCAATGGTAATGTGGAATTATTGAGAGGTTATTATGCTCTGTATGGCAAGAGATTCAATATCGAGAAAGGTACGATTACTTTCATCAATGACAAAGAATTCAATCCGGATCTTTCCATTCAGGCCTTATACCGTTTCAAAGAAGGACTTGCCCGGCGTTCTCTGCAGTTGAACATTACAGGTACCTTGAATAAACCTATACTGTCCTTCCTTCTGGATGGCACCAAAATAGAGGAAAAGGATGCCTTTTCTTATATTGTCTTCGGTAAGAATCTTGATCAACTCACTAATAAACAGCAATCTGACGTTACGGGAAAATTCAGTGCAGGAGCAATGGCAGGATCACTGCTTCTCAATAATCTTACCGGTCGGATCAACGATAAGATTAAGGGTTATCTGGCTTTGGACATGGTCGATATCACAGGTTCCAACCAATTCGGCAACACTGAGGTACAGGTCGGCAAATACTTCGGAAACCGCTTTTTCGTGAGTTATCTGAGAGAATTTAATTACTCCTCTGCCAGTTCTGCTATCAATGAAAGTGTTAACTTCGAGTACCAGATTAACAAATACTTCTTCCTGAACAGCACCAATTCCAGCACTAATTCCTCTGGTTTGGATCTGATCTTCAAGTGGGAAAAGTGAAGATAATTATCAATTATTAATTATTAATGAGAGAGATGGGAGAAAGTCTTGAGTCTATAGTCATGAGTCGTGAGTTGGGGGAATTGAGAATTGAGAATTGAGAGTTGAAAGTTGAGAGTTGAGAGTTGAGAGTTGAAAGTTGAGAATTGAGAGTTGGGAGTTGGGAGATTTTCGGAATACTGACGAATACGGCTGTCACTGACTAACACAGACAATAAAAGAGATCTGAAGCTATAGTATAAGTGCCTGAAGTGGGTATCTACTTCTACATCCATCGACTATCTCCTGTTCAATACGGATTAATAAATTTACTGAAATTGTTTTAAAAAAGTCTTGGAATAAATCTTGCATCAAAAATCATATCTTCTCTAAGAAGATAATAAGAAAATGGGGATGTTTATGCTTAATAGAAATGCTTTGGGAGTATCGTTAATTCTGTTTCTAGTCTTTGGATTCAGCCTTTTTGCTGATGTACCTCACCCTGATCTTCTTCGCAAAATCAAAAGCGGAGAAGTACCTGAACCCTATTATTTGAGAAACAAAGCTGAATTAAATCGCTTGGGGATCAATAATCCTCAACCCGGGAACTATTTACGTCTGAGATCAAATACAAGAACGGATTTGAAAATGATCGCTATTCTCATGGATTTTGATGATAAAGAAGCTCTAACTCCTGCAGTTTTCTTCGATTCTTTACTCTTTGGAAACTCCATGGGCAATATGAATGATTTTTATCAGGAAGTCAGCTATGGCAACTTAACCCTTATCAGTCTGAATGTCCCCAGTGCTTTAGGATGGACCAGAGCCGAACACACTTTGAACTGGTATGCTAACGGTCAAAATGGCATGGGCGGTTATCCGCAGAACTGTCAAAGATTGGCAGAAGAAGCAGTCCAGGCAGTTGATGCTTTTGTTGATTTTTCCGAATATGACAACGATGGTGACGGTTATGTGGATGCACTTTTCATTATCCATGCAGGTAAAGGTGCTGAAAATTCCGGCAGTGACAGCGATATTTGGTCACATGCCTGGAGTATGCATACTCCGCAGCAATTAGATGGTGTCATTGCCAGCAGATATTCTACAGAACCGGAATTTTGGATGGGAACAGGTGATATGACCTGCGGTATGTATGCACATGAAATGGGGCATGCTGTATTCGGTCTGCCTGATCAATATGATTATGACTACGATTCCAATGGCTTGGGTACCTGGTCTCTAATGGCTGGAGGCAGCTGGAACGGCAATAATGGGAACAGACCCGCTCACCCTGATGCCTGGTCCCGCTACAAAATGGGGGTTTGTGATCCTCAGGTAATAACCCAGAACACGGGTGCTGTAACAATTCCTCCTGTGGAAGGTACACCAATTACTTACTTATTATGGAATCAGGGCAATTACAATAATGAATATTTCTTAGTGGAAAACCGTCAGCAGACTGGTTATGATATTGGTATTCCTGCCTCAGGCATGCTGATTTATCACGTTGATGAAAGTCAAAACAATAATGATCACCAATGGTATCCAGGATTACCAGCCTCAGAGCATTACAGAGTCGCTCTGGAACAGGCTGACGGTCGTTGGGATATGGAGCATAATTCGAACTCCGGTGATTTTGCCGATGCGTATCCCGGGTCAACCCAAAACCATAATTTCGCTCTGGAGACAACTCCCGATTCCAAGTCCTATGCTAATGCCAACACCTGGGTAGGAGTCCTGAATATTTCTGATACTAACGGTGTGATTCAGGCAGATTTTCAGGTTAACAATCCTATCAATCAACCAAATATAGTCGTTAATCCCGCCATAATCGATACAACTATCGGACTTGGCCAAAACCATACATTATCTGTAATGATCCAAAATACCGGCAACCTTGATCTGGCTTGGGAAATTGTCGGTAATCTTCCCTCCTGGTTAACTACTCAAACCACCAGCGGTGTGATGAATGGTCAGGATGCTCAGGAAATATTTTTCCAGATCAATCCGCAAAACCTCACTTATGGTAAGTATGAAACTCAAATCAATATTGAATCCAATAGTACGTTCAACTCCGACTTGATTCTTAATCTAACTATTCATTTGGATATGTTTGAAAAAGTTTTGACCAGTGAAATTACGAATGATATTGATCCCCGACATAATACGATCTGGGGAGATTATGATAAAGACGGTCTTCTCGATGCATATATTTTAACAGGTGGAAACCAGCCTAATCAGCTCTTCCACAATACCGGTAACTTCAATCTCACCAAGATCATGTACGGAAATCTGGCAACAGAGATCAATAATTCCTGGGATGGCTCCTGGTTGGATCTCAATGCCGATGGTAACCTGGATCTCTATCTCTCCGGCGGTAACAGTAATGCCAATGCCCTTTATCTCAGCACTGGCAATAACAATTTCACCAGAACTTTAATTCCCAATCTTACAGAAAACTTCGGCGACTCCCGCAGTATCAGCTGGGGTGACTATAATCTTGACGGCAAACTGGATCTGGCTGTAGTCAATGCAAGTAATCAGAGTAACAGATTGCTTAAGAATACCTCCCAAAACAATAACCTGTCATTTGAACAAGTTGAGTTCTTTCCAAATGATGCCTTCTACAGTATGGATTGCTTATGGATGAATCTAAACAATGATAATTACCCGGATCTCTATGTCACCAACAAAGATGATCAAAACAATAATGTCTATCTTAACAATGGAGACGGAACTTTCCAATCCTCTACAAATACAATTTTAAATGATCAGCCACACAATTCCTATTCTGTCTTATCAGATGATTTTGACAATGATGGCAATATGGATCTGTTTGTTTGTAACGGGATTGTTGAGAATGAAAGCTTCTATTTTGGAGAAGGTAATTTCAATTTCACAGATTTACTGAATCAACCTCCTGTAGAATCCGGTGGGTTCTCGCTCAAAGCCGCTTCCGGTGACATTGATAATGACGGCGATCTGGATTTGGTTGTTGCTAATATTGGTAATCAAAAGAATTTCCTGTTCCTGAACGAGGGAAACAGACAGTTCACCAGAATAACCGGCACCAATTTAACAGAACTGCAAGCTTCAACTTTTGACTGTGATCTGATCGATCTGAACAGGGATGGTTCACTGGATCTTTTAACTACCTGCTATAGTCAAAAAGCACATTTGTATAAAAACAGAGGTAATGCCAATAATTGGATGGAAATGTTGTTCACCGATTTCACCACCAGAAACATTGTCGGAGCTAAGGTAATCGCTTCTGCGGTTGTCAACGGAACTCGCACCTGGCAGACCAGACAAGTTAAACCGGATTATGGGTATTTTGTACATTTCGGTGTGGGCAATGCCACTCTTATTGATACTGTAACAGTAATCTATCCCGATGGATTCACTCAACAATATACCAATGTTGCAGTAAACCGTAACTATAATGAATATCTCTCTGATGATGATAATATCAATCAAACTGTCAAACCTGCTATGACTCTGTCGCAAAACTACCCCAATCCTTTCAATCCTGAAACTACTATCGCTTTCACTATTCCTAAAGAAGGAAATGTGGAACTGGCGATCTTCAATATCAAAGGACAAAAAGTCAGAACCCTGCTGAATGAAACCAAGATTAAAGGCAGTCACACTGTGACCTGGAACGGCAAAGATCTTCAGAACAAAACCGTTGCCTCAGGTATATATTTCTACAAACTCACTTCAGGCGAAAAGACCCAGGTTAGAAAAATGATCATGGTGAAATAGTGACGAGTAATGAGTAACAAGTGACGTGTGACGAGAAACATATTAAAGGTGCAAGCGATTGCACCTTTTTTCTATTGTTAGAATAAGGCAATTATCTAATTTTTGCTGTGTTCAACCGTCGGGATGTCGATTATTTCTTGAGACACTTACACCGACGAACACTGACTAACACGGACAGAGGGAAGAGATCTGAAGGTGATTTTTTAGTGGAATTATAAAAAGGAACACCAAGGATGAAGAGGACAATCAGGGGGTTGTGTGTAGTAAACAGACATCAGACAGATCATTCTGCCTTTTGAACCGACGAGACGTCGGTTATTCCCACCTAAAACTTATACGTCAGGCCCAGCTTATCCGGAGTGAGATCAAGAGAGAAATTGCTTTTAATGAGATGCTTATTACAGATGAACCAGGCAATGGCAGTTCCGGCGACAGCTCCGGTGGTCACATCTGTCAGAAAATGATTACCGCTGCTGACTCTTAGGGCAGCAACACCAAATGCCGGGACATACACCAGATAAAGAGGAATATCGGGATATTTGTTCTTTAAGGTAAAATAAATATAAGTACTCGCTGCAAAGGCATTGGATGTATGTAGTGAATAAAAAGAATGAAAACTATCTTTATCTGTTTTGAACTCTTCACGGACATCATCATAATACAAATAAGGTCTTTTTCTGGGCACAGATTTCTTGATCCAGTTACTGACCGCTCCCTGGGTCATGATCACTTCACCTGCAACAAAACCGTTGGTCAGGTAATTTTCTTTATCCATTACCAAAAATCCAACAGTTGCCAGGTAACCGTAAACCAAGCCGTCGCTGACTTCGCTGATAGACTTGGAGTAACTGCTCATCGTCTGCCTGTCCCAGGCAAATAGATCATCTTTGTTCGGATGTCCCATTGTCCTGGTCTTTTCCTCATAGAGGTAAGAACCCAGAAATGCAGAAGTGCTGACAGTTAAAAAGATAATGTCATCAGTATAGTTTATTTTATAAACAGGCTCCGAGAATAATCCTGCGGCTTGGAAAAGAATCAGACAAAGGAAAAGTAAGGAAATAACTTTTGTTTTCATGGGCCCTCTGATAAATGTTTTCTTTTGCTATCTATACTGAGTCTGGTCTAAAAACCACCAGTCCCACACCTTTTGTGGCCTCCATCTCTATCCTCTCCACTGCCCTCTGCCCACTGCACACTGCCTACTGACAGGTGTCTTTCTGTGGATAAATATCATAATTTCCGGAGTGCTTTTTCATAAAAAAAAGAGACAGGCTTGGGGCCTGTCTCAATGTTTATTTAAGCCAGAGTCGCAACCATCACAGCTTTGATGGTATGCATTCTGTTTTCAGCTTCGTCAAATACGACTGAATTTTTGCCTTCAAATACTTCATCAGTAACTTCCATCTCAGGAATACCGAATTTAGCAAGAATGTCTTTACCCATTTTGGTTTCTGGATTATGGAAAGATGGCAAGCAGTGCATAAAGATAGTGGTATCTTTACCGGTTAACTGCATCATATTCTTGTTAACCTGATAAGGTAAGAGCAATTTGATTCTTTCTGCCCATACTTCAGCCGGCTCGCCCATGGAAACCCAGACGTCGGTATAGATCACATCGGCATCTTTAACACCTTCAGCAATGTTGTCAGTCAAAGTTATTTTAGCTTTAGTTTCTTTAGCGATTTCGAGGCATTTTTGCACAAGTTCTTCTACAGGGAACAAGGATTTGGGAGCTACAATTCTGAAGTCCATACCCATCTTGGCAGCACCAATCATCAGGGCATTAGCCATATTGTTTCTGCCATCCCCGGTGTAAACAAAAGATACTTCATTTAAAGGTTTGTTGATATGTTCAATGATAGTGAGAAGATCTGCTAAAATTTGGGTAGGATGATCTTCATTGGTCAAACCATTCCAAACAGGAACGCCGGCATAAGCAGCCAGTTCTTCTACGATTTCCTGTCCATAACCGCGATATTGGATAGCATCATACATTCTGCCTAAAACTCTGGCGGAATCTTTTGCACTTTCCTTATTACCGAATTGGCTTCCGGATGGTCCTAAATAAGTTACATGTGCACCTTGATCGAAGGCAGCAACTTCAAAAGCACAGCGGGTTCTGGTAGAATCTTTTTCGAAAATCAGGGCAATGTTTTTGCCTTTAAGCAGCTGTTGCTCTGTTCCGCAATATTTTGCTTTCTTAAGAGACATGGATAGATCCAGTAAGAACTTAATTTCTTCAGGAGTAAAATCCAATAATGTAAGGAAATGTCTGTTTTTAAGGTTGAAACCCATTTTTCTCTCCTATGGTCTTTTTTTAACCAAATTTAAAGAATAATGGAATTAATCAAGATATTTTTTATTGCAGGGGATTTTGATGAATTTGACCTTACCTTGAGATAGTAGCCAGTCGATGGCGGGCAGAGGAGAAAAGAAAGGAAGATGTGTTGTTAAAGTTGGTTGAAATGCAAAAGATAAGCAGTTACTGTAAGCTAAAACATACAGAATAACCGGCTAAAGAGGCATGGACATAATGCATTTTCTATCTTGCACCGAAGGTGCAACTCCTTTTGTAGCCGGTGGCGGAAGCCACCGGGGTCAAAATGCACTAAAATCCGCCCGAAAAGGGCGTCCAATTGAATTAAACAGATGCCTCTTTAGCCGGCGTTCCATAGAAATGAATTAATGACCTTGATACTCACAGTTTTGACAGCAGTTCAAAGTCGGGTATATTGTCTGCTGAGTGATTTAGCACACTTTTGGATAAAAAAGAGTGCGATTATGCACTAGGATTCTTTCTCTTTCTGCACTTTTTCTTCTTATCCCGATCCTTATTAAAGCACCTAAATTGCAGTACTGCAGCTAATAAGCTTATCCATAAAGCACATGACTGATTCTGTGGCACAAAATGTGCAACATAGTATTAAAACTTTATAATATAGGAGATTAATATGAAAGTTAAAGAAATAGTCTTGGGATTTTTACTCATCCTAAGCTCCGCTTATGCTCTTAGTGCTCTTACAGCAGAATTAACTGACAATAGTTACGTCACTGTAGCCTGGAATACTCAGGCTGAGAACAATATAGTGGGTTATCATATATACAGAAGTGAAAGCGCTGATCTAACAACAGCAATAAGAGTAACCTCCAATATTATTCCAGCATATAATGGCAACGAACCACATTTTTACTATTTTTATGATTACGAAATAGCCTTTGACGCTATATTTTACTATTGGTTAGAATCAATGGACACTAATGGAATCTATGCCTTTTGCGGTCCTGTATCTGTATCTACTGAAACAGTAATCGAACTATCTTCATTCTCCTCTCTTTTTCTTACCGATTACTGCCTTCAATTAACCTGGACTACCCCCTCTGAAACCAATGTACTGGGTTATAATGTTTATCGGAATACAGTCCAAAACTCAGCAACTTCAACCAGATTGAACAGCAGCATTATTGCTGGTACAAATACCTCCCAACCGGCATCCTACAACTTTAATGATGAAGATTTTGTTTATAATTCCTCCTATTTTTACTGGATAGAAGAAATAAAAAGTAATGGTACTAATTTTTTATCTGATCCTCTGTTTGTATCTTCATTAAATGGTTTGTATTTAGTTGATTTTTCAGTTGATTTCCTTAACCAATCTTTTAATAAATTAACTTGGAGCACTCAGGCTGATTCAAATTTGATCGGTTATAATGTTTTCAGGAACACAACACCAGATCTGACAGAAGCAATCCTTCTCAACAACAGTATAATCGCAGACTCTGATACTTCTCAATTCGCAACTTATCTCTTTGAAGATCATGAATTAACCCCTAATGCAACATATTATTATTGGCTTGAGGCTATAACTACTGATGGTATTTCCACATGCTATGGTCCTGTAACAGGTTCAAACGTCAGCGATATCATCCATAATTCAGATAATGCTCCGAACTCTGCAAAGGATATGGTACTTAACAACTATCCCAATCCTTTCAACCCTTCCACGCAATTTTCCTTCAACCTGAGTCAAAATAAGAATATCGAACTTCTGATTTACAATACTAAAGGTCAATTAGTCAAAACTGTTTTCAAAGGTTATCTTAACAAGGGCTTGCACAATGAATTCCTCTGGAATGGAAAAAATGAAAAAAATACTAACGTGTGTAGCGGGATATATTATTTGTTTTTAAAAACTTCCGATGGTGGAGCCGTAAAAAAGATCACTCTAATTAAATAACCATTGGGAGGGATGCCTCCACTCTCACCATAATCCTCTCCCTGACTCCAGGGAGAGGAATTTGTTTTGTTAGCATGTTTAATTTTTAAGTAATTGAAAAATAGCACGAAGGATAAACATAATCATCTGAAGATCATCTATATTCTGCTGTTGTACAGCCTCTTTTTTAACCAATTTTAAAGAATAATAGAATTAATCAGGATTTTTTCTAAAGAATGAGGTTTTTGGAATATGATTTGCAGTTAGTTCTTAAGATTCATAAATATAACCCGACTGGATAAGTCGGCTGAAAAGGAGATATAGATGAAACCAATCGTACTCTTAATCCTGCTTAGTTTGTTGGTAGTCAGCATTCATTCTTATGACGTTGGTCTAAATAATAGTTCTCAATTATACAGAATAACAGAGTCAACTGACAACTATATGGATATAGAATTCTCATTAGCCTCATTTCAAGAGAGTATCTTTAGTACTCAGGGGAAAGATTATAAAAGAATCAGTCACGATAAAGCCGGATATCTAACAGAAAAAGGATTACCTGAAGTACCTGTATTTGGCACATTTATCGCCATCCCTCCGTCAGTTAGTGCGACCTGCTCTATACTAAGTACAGAAGAAAAAACCTTTAAAAATTACCAACTCTTTCCATCTCAGGATGGTGAGGATGTAAAAACAGGCAGCTTGCTCAGGGTGAATGAAGATTTTTATCGTACCAATTCCAATTATCCTACAGAAAAAGTTGTGCTTGGCTCCCAAGCTGTCATGCGGGATCTGAACATCATGAATATCACTTTTCAACCCTTTTCCTACAATTCCAAGGATAAGGAATTAAAAGTAAATGATAGAATAAAAGTTAGAATTACTTATAATCAGCCGATCACAAATTTGCCGTTAACCACATCGCCCCGGATGTCCAGATATTTTGCAGATATGTACAGTGATTTAATAGTAAATTATGATCAAATTCGAGATGAATTACCTCCTGTACAGCAACCCTGTATCCTGATTATATATCCCAATGGGAGCAACAATCCTTTGCAAAGCAGTATTGATCAACTCGTACTATGGAAAAAGCAGAGAGGATTTGAAGTTCATACAATCAACATTGCCCAGAATCAAAATACTACCGGAAATATTAAAGCTCAGATTCAAAACGCTTATGATACCTATCCCAATAAACCTGATTTTATTATTCTGGTAGGTAACCCGGAAAGTAATTCCACTTCTCTACAGACCAATATGGTGAATTATCAAGGACCTTATCCCAATCCCTATGCAGGTGATTACCCTTATACATTTTTGACTGGAAATGACACAATCGGTGATGCCTTTATCGGCCGCTTATCCGTAGATTCTGCCTCAAACCTGCAAACCATTATCGCTAAAATTAAGCTTTCCGAAAGAAATCCTAACATGGCTGCAACTGACTGGTACAATAGAACACTTCTCGTAGCTGATACAAGTCCTTCTGGCACTTCCTGTATTGATGTTAGTATGCTGATTAAGGAAATGACCAAAGATTACAACCCCGCAGCTGTTTTTACCGAGATCTTTCCCACCCCTTCTGCAGCAACCATTAATACAGGATTGAATGCAGGGAATGTATTTTTTAATTATCGTGGATATATCGGGATGAGCGGATGGACTGCTGGAGATATAGCCACTCTGAGTAATGTAAACAAATTATGCAATGCTGTCATTCTGACCTGCGATACCGGAGCTTTTGCTGACGGAACAAGCCGTATAGAAGCGTTTGTTACAGCAGGATCTCCTACCAGCCCCAAAGGTGCATATACGGCAATGGGAATGTCAACATCACATACTCACACCGGTTTTAATAATTGTCTGGATGTTTCAACTTTTGATGGAATTTACCGTCATGGTCAACGTACAATGGGCCAGGCTATGTACTATGCCAAGCAAATCCTGTATCAAAGTTATTACCAGGCAAATTTAGTGATGGCCAATACCTTTAATCACTGGTGTAACTTGATGGGTGATCCTTCTATGGATATCATCGTGGGCATACCTAAAACTATGAATGTCAGTTACCCTGTGGAGATTCCACTGGGAACACCGACTGTGACAGTTCAGGCAACAGACAGTGCCAACCAGCCCTTGGAAAATGTGTGGGTAACTGTATCCAACAGTTCAGTTTCAACTATTGCCACCGGTTATACCAATACTCAGGGTCAAATAGTTTTGAATCTGCCTCAAACCGGTGCTGAAACTTTGACGGTTACCGTATCCAAACCCGACTATCTGCCTCACAATGGAACCTTGAATATAAGCTCTAATCCCTGTGTAGTCTATCAGTCTATGACTATCGACGATGATAACAGTAATGGCAGCCAAGGTAACAGTAACGGGATCATCAATAATGGTGAAACAGACCAGTTGAATATCGTATTAAAGAACAACTCCTCTGCTGCTGTCAATAATATTGGTCTGACAGTAACGACTACCGATCCCTGGGTAACTGTTTTGGTTGATTCTGTTTATTATGGCAGTTTAGCAGCTCAGGCTTCTTCTAATATAACTGCTGGCATAATGGTACAGGTTAATCCTGCCTGTCCTGATCAACATCCCATCAAACTGGATTTACAAATAGCATCTTCGCTGGGTAATTTCACCTCCAGTATTATCAAAACCTGTGCCGGAGCAGATTTGGACATTCTCAGCAACCAGGTGGTTGATAATAATAATTCTACACTTAATCCCGGAGAAATCTGCGGATTAAAACTAACCATAAAGAATAACGGGCAAAATTCTGCCTCTGATATCACAGCTTCTTTGAGATCAGGCAATCCTTATTTGACAGTTTCCGACTCTATGGCTACTTTTGGCAATGTAAATTCTCAGGCACAAAGTACCTGTAACAGCGATTACTTCACTCTTTCTGCAGGAATGCAGTTGTTTGAGGGTCAGCCTGTTCCCATGACTGTTATCTTTCAGAATACTACCGGGTACTATGAAGAGGAGAATTTTGTTTTAACAGTTGGAACTACTTCAGTTTCTCAGCCCTTTGGACCCGACAGCTATGGTTATGTTTGCTATGATTCCTGGGATACTTCTTATGAAGAAAGCCCTGAATATAACTGGATCGAGTTAAGTCCCAATACCGGCACACTTTTACCAATAAATGATATGGGAGAAAATAGTGATGAAACAGTAACCGTAAATATGCCGTTCAATTTCAAATTCTATGGTATTAGTTATAATCAAATCTCAGTTTGTTCCAATGGCTGGATTTCGTTTGGACCTACCCAGACCTTTTCTTTCAGAAACTACCCATTACCCGGACCTATGGCACCTGCGCCAATCATAGCAGCATTCTGGGATGATCTTGTCATGGATACCTCCAGCGGAATTTATACATATTACAGTACTGTAGAGCATGCTTATATTGTGCAATGGCAATCCATGAAAAATGCTTACAGTACCAATCCCAATAACAGAACTGAAACTTTTCAGGTTCTTCTTTATGATCCCTTGTATTATCCTACTATGCTGGGTGATGGAAAAATCAAGATTCAGTATAAAATTTTCAACAATGTGGATCATCAATCCGGAACAGAGCACGGCAGTTACAGTACAATAGGTATCCAGGATCACAGAGCTCTCACAGGTCTCCAATATACATATAATAATCAATACAGCCCTGGTGCACACACCTTGACAAACGAATCTGCTATCCTTTTTACAGGTCTGCCTGTTTCCTATGATAATGCCCATTTACTCATGGCCAGTACTGCCATTAACGGAGAAGCCAATGTTTCGCAAATACCTGCAGGCTCTGATTTCCAATTAGGTGTAGGTTTGAAGAATCTGGGCAATATGCCTGCTCAAACTATATCTGCCAGTATTAGTACTAACGATCCTTATGTGACTATTACCAATCCCAATTCTGCTTATAATCCTATCCCTACGGGAGAAATAGGTTTCAATACTACCTATTTTGGGTTTACCGTTAATAATAACTGCCCCAACAATCGTATGATTTTGTTTACAATTAATATCTCTTCAGCAAACGAAAATTTAAGTTACAATTTTGAGTTTACAGTAAAAAAAGGAGATATCAGCACCGGACTATTAATTTTTAATGACTCAGCAGGAAATTTGAATGGTGTTCCAGATGCTGGTGAAACTCTTGATATGGCTCTGGAAATTGTTAATAACTCTGTCACAAATACCCCTGAAATATCTGTAATGATGTCTTCAACCAGCCCCTATATCCAGTTTAATACCAACAATATTTACTATGGTACAATAAAAGGTAATGAGAAGTTTCAGAAGAATTGGAATATTACAATCAGTAATTCCACACCACCGCTCTCTTATATCCCAATCAACATAATTTCCTATTCCAATAATGTACCTGTAGATACGACGTTTATCAGTCTGCCGGTCAGTGTTCCACCTCAATTATTAACAGAAGATTTTGATAATGGTATTCCTGATAATTGGACAACTTTAGAAAATCCTGATAACTGGAACTCTGTTACTTCTGACTATGCCGGTGGAACTTCCCCGGAAATAGTACTAAGTTGGAATCCTCAGTTTAACGGGACTAGCCGGCTTGCCTCGCCATCTTTGAACCTTATGGGCAGCAGCAATCTCTCGATTTCTTTCAGGCACAGTGTTGATATTTACCAGGCAAACGGCGGATATGAACTAGGTCTGGCAATCCGAAATGAAACGACTGACTGGACAACACTCTGGTCCATTAATCCATCAACCGATATAGTACCTCAAACCATCACTACAGCTATTCCGCAAAACTTCGTCAATCAGCCCAATGTTCAGCTTAGCTGGTATTTGACAGGAGATTCGTTCAATCTGAACTACTGGTATCTTGATAATGTTAATATCAGTGGGATTTCCGGGAATAATTCTACATTAAATGGAACAATATCTTTGAATAATTTCCCGGAGAATATGACGGATGTCAGGATCAAAGCAGGTACTTTTGTAACAGCTCCCAATGCTGACGGTACTTACAAATTCATTCTTCCGCCTATGGTTTATCCCTCAGTCACGGCGACCCTTTCCGGTTATTATGGAACCGGTGTTAACAATATCGAGCTTGTTAATAATCAAAATATGATCATAAATTTCAATTTGAGTTATTTAACTCCTCCCCAAAATCTGAGCTACTCTCTGAATAATAACAATTTAACGCTGACCTGGAATGCTCAGTCGCTGAGAACCAACTCCAGAAAAGTAATACCTGCCCAAAACAACCGGTTTGTCCTGCAATACTATCAGATTTACCGTCAGACAAATACAGGTGAATTTGTCCGGGTTGACAGTACAACAGCTACAAGCTATACTCAGGTAATTGATTCTCAGAATATCTATCGTTATTATGTTAAAGCTCAATATGTGGAAGGTCTGAGTGACGCTTCCAACCCAATCGTAACTAATGTTTCCAACCATTCCCCGGTTGTAGTTAATGCTATCCAGAATTTCAGCATGGTGGAAGATACTCCGGACAATCATATCAACCTCCTGCAGGTATTCAACGATCCCGATAACGATGATCTGACCTACAACTGCGGTGGTAATACCCATTTTCTTGTACAGATCAACAACGGATTAGTTACTTTAACCCCCACTCTCAACTGGTTTGGCACTGAAACCCTTATCTTCAGAGCTGTTGATACCTGGGGTTTATCTGCCACCAGTTCAGTATTAGTAACAGTTACACCGGTTGATGATCCTCCTGTTCTGAATTTCCCTGCAGCCCTAAACTATAACGAAGATTCTCCTCTACAGGTTAATTTTGCAGAATTTGTGACTGATATTGATACTCCACCCGCCAATTATAGTCTTACCTGGAACGGCAATGTCAACACTGACATTACAGCCACTGGTCTTATGGTAACAATCTCCAATCATACTCCGAACTGGAATGGCCAGGAAACCGTTACTTTCATCATCAATGATGGTGTTACAGCACAATCGCTTGGTCTCACCAGAAACCACCAAACCAAACAACAAGGACAATCTGCAAGAAGAAACCGAAACGACTCCCGAAATACCTACAATGTTAATCTTAATTTGAATTGTGTAGCTGTGAATGATGTGCCTGTAATCAATAGTCATATTCCTGCTGCAGATACAGTTACAGTTAATTATTCCACACCGACAGCTTTTAGTGTAAACGCACAGGACGTGGAGTCAACAGTTACCTACCAATGGTTTGTCAATGATCAACAA